>JBFLXJ010000017.1:0-93084 GCA_040757085.1 Bacillota bacterium
TGACCATCCCCCGTCGATTCCGGATGGTCTAGGCTTCGAAACATCTGGCCGTCGCCTCCTTCGAGTACCTTTTGGTTTTGAGGCAACGACCTCGCTTCGAGTACTTTTTACGTGAGGCAACGCGGGGGCTTGCGGGCGGATGTACCAGCAGGTACAATTGAGTAAAAGTGTATAACGGGCCTTCGGGGCAAGGTGAGAAGGGCGCCTGCGGCGGGTGACGGTCACCGCCGCGGCCGAGTCCTTCAATTCCTGACCGGCGGTGAAAGCCCGCGAACCACGGCACCCGTGCGTGGCAGACCCGGTGGAATTCCGGAGCCGACAGTACAGTCTGGATGGGAGAAGGCGTGCTTCCCCCGGTAGTTGCGCCCGGCACACCTGGCCGGCGCGTGCGTGGGGGAAGAGGCGGCGACGCCTCGTGTGTGAGCCATAGCCCCGAGCCCCAGCGGCCGGGGTTCAATTTTTGGTACTGCCACCATGCCCCGTGGCCAGAGCCGGGAGAGGGGATGCCTTACGGAGAAGGGGTTAGGGAGCATCGACGAATACTTCATGGCCAGGGCCCTGGAGTTGGCAGAGCGGGCAGCCGGGCGCACCAGTCCCAATCCCATGGTGGGAGCGGTGGTAGTCAAGGACGGTCGCATCGTGGGTGAGGGATACCACGCGGCGGCGGGACAACCCCACGCGGAAGTGGTGGCATTGCGCCAGGCGGGGGCGGCGGCCCGGGGTGCCACCCTCTACGTCACCCTGGAGCCGTGTTGCCACTTCGGGCGTACCCCTCCCTGCACCCGGGAGGTGGTACGCGCCGGCGTGGCGCGGGTGGTGGCGGCCATGCTCGATCCCAACCCGCGGGTGGCGGGGCGCGGCGCAGAGGAGCTGCGGCAGGCGGGAGTGCAGGTCCAGGTGGGTTGCCGGGAGGAGGAAGCCCGTCGCCTGAACGAGGCATTCTGCAAATACATCACCACAGGAGTCCCCTTTGTAACCTACAAGGCCGCCCTCAGCCTGGACGGCAAGGTGGCCACGGCGTGCGGGGACTCCCGCTGGATCAGCGGAGAAGAATCGAGACGCCTGGTGCACCGGCTGCGCGACCGCTGCGACGCCGTGGTGGTGGGGGTTGGGACGGTGCTGGCCGATGATCCTCTGCTTACCGCCCGCATCGAAGGGGGACGGGATCCCGTGCGGGTGGTGGTGGACAGCCGGGGGCGCATCCCCCTCACGGCCCGTCTGCTCCAGTCCGGGTCTCCTGCTCCCACCCTGGTGGCAACCACGGCCGCCATGGACAGGGAAACCAGGTCGGCACTGGAGGCCATGCCGGGGGTAGAGGTGATCGAGTTACCGCCCCGGGAAGGACGGGTGGATCTGGGGCCACTGCTCCGAGCGCTGGGGTTGCGGGGCATCATGTCGGTGCTGCTGGAGGGTGGTCCTACCCTGGCCGCTTCTTTCCTGGCGGAAGGATGGATGGACAAGATCATGTTTTTCCTGGCCCCCTTGCTCATAGGGGGGCAGAGAGCACCTTCTCCTTTGGGAGGGGAAGGTGTGGCCCGCTTGCAGGACGCCTGCCGGTTGCGGGACGTTTCGGTGGAGCGGGTGGGTGAAGACATCCTGGTCACCGCCTACGTGGTCAGAGACGGGGAGACGCCGAACTGTCACTCCGGTAGTGCGAATGCGGCTCGGGAGGAGGAGGCACGAGTTGTTCACCGGGATTGTAGAAGAGGTGGGGCTGGTACGAGCCCGGCGTCAGACGTCGCAGGGCGCGGAGTTGGAGGTATCTTGCCGGCGGGTATGGGAAGACCTCCGGCCCGGTGACAGCGTGGCGGTAAACGGCGTCTGCCTGACGGTGGTGCGGGCAGGGAGTGGCCGGTTCGTCGTACAGGCCATGCCGGAGACCCTGCGGCGCACTAACCTGGAACATTTGGCGCCGGGTGACGGCGTTAATCTGGAGCGGTCGCTCTCCCTGGGCGGGCGATTGGGCGGTCACCTCGTTACCGGTCACGTGGACGCCACCGGGACTGTCGCTTCCCTGCGGCCGGATGGCGACGCGGTGATCATGGACATCGCCACCCCGCCTGAGTTACTGCCCTACCTGGCGCCGCGCGGCTCGGTGGCGGTGGACGGAGTAAGCCTGACCATAGCCGGCACGCGGCGGGACCCGGGCGGGGAGCAGGGACGATTCTGGGTATCGCTGATACCCCATACGCGGGCGGTCACCAACCTGGGCAGGCGGAAGCCCGGGGACGTTGTCAACCTGGAGGTGGACATCCTGGCTCGCTACGTGAAGCACCTGCTTCAGCTGGCCGGGGAGGGGGCCGGGCGGGGGTCGGGAGAAGAGGGGGGCATCAGTGTCGAGCGGCTGCGAGAGGTGGGGTTCCTGTGAGGGACTTTGGCCCGCACGCGTGAGGGAGGGGGCAGGGGACGTGGAGTTTGCCACTGTACCGGAGGTTCTGGAGGAAATCCGCCAGGGCCGCATGGTGATCGTGGTCGACGACGAGAACCGTGAGAACGAGGGCGACCTGGTGATGGCGGCCGAGAAGGTCACGCCCGAGGCCATCAATTTCATGGCCAAATACGGCCGGGGGTTGATATGCCTGCCCATCGTGGGCGAGCGCCTCGATGAATTGCAGATCCCTATCATGGTCCCGGGGTCGGGCGACCACATGGGCACCGCCTTCACGGTCTCCGTGGACTCCCGCCACTGCACCACGGGGATATCGGCCCACGAGCGGGCCATGACGGTCAAGGCCGTGATCGACCCTGCCACCCGCCCCGAGGACCTGGTGAGGCCGGGTCACATCTTCCCCCTGCGCGCCAAGGAAGGGGGCGTGCTGCGCCGGCCCGGCCATACGGAGGCGGCGGTGGACCTGGCCCGCATGGCCGGGCTGTACCCGGCCGGGGTGATCTGCGAGATCATGAACGAGGACGGCACCATGGCCCGCCTCCCCCAACTCAAGGAGTTCGCCCGGCGGCACGGCCTGAAGATCATCACCATCGAAGAGATCATCAAGTACCGCATGCACACCGACCGGCTGGTGAAGCGCATCGCCACCACGGTGCTGCCCACCCGTTACGGCGAGTTCTGGCTTCACGCTTACGAGGACCTGCTCACGGGCAAGTGCCATGTGGCGCTGGTCAAGGGGGAGGTCGGGGGGGACGAGCCCGTGCTGGTGAGGGTGCACTCCGAGTGTCTCACCGGCGATACCTTCGGTTCCCTGCGTTGCGATTGCGGGGAGCAGCTGGACCGGGCCATGCACATGGTGCAGGACGCGGGCCGGGGAGTGGTGCTCTACATGCGCCAGGAGGGACGGGGCATCGGCCTGGCCAACAAGATACGGGCGTATGCTCTCCAGGACGCCGGGCTGGACACGGTGGAAGCCAACCTGAAGCTGGGCTTCCCCCCCGACGCCCGCGACTACGGCACCGGCGCTCAGATCCTGGCCGACCTGGGCGTGCGGCGCATGCTGCTCCTTACCAACAACCCGCGCAAGTACGCGGCGCTGGCGGGATACGGGCTGGAGATCGTCGATCGTGTCCCCATACAGATCAAACCCAACCACGTCAACGCGCGTTACCTGAAAACCAAGCGGGAGAAACTGGGACACCTGCTGGACGGATTGGACGATTAGCAGGGAGTCGGCCGATCAGGAGAAAGGAGTCAGGACAGTGAAGGTATATCAGGGCGAGCTGCTGGGACAGGGTCTGAAGATGGGTATCGTGGTCAGCCGCTTCAACGAGTTCATTTCTTCCAAGCTGCTGGAGGGCGCCCTGGATGCCCTGTCCCGCCACGGGGTGTCCGACGACGATATCACCGTGGCCTGGGTGCCGGGCGGGTTCGAGATCCCGTCCATCGCCCTGCACATGGCCCGCTCCGGCCGTTACGATGCGGTGATATGCCTGGGGGCGATCATCCGTGGTTCCACGCCCCACTTCGAGTACGTGGCCGCCGAGGTGACCAAGGGGGTCGCCAAAGTAGGGCTGGACACGGGCGTCCCCACCATATTCGGCGTAATTACCGCCGACAACCTAGAGCAGGCCATCGAGCGGGCGGGGACCAAGATGGGCAATAAGGGATTCGACGCCGCCCAGGCGGCGATCGAGATGGCAAACCTGCGCCGGCACCTCGCCTGAGAGCCCGACCCGTCTCAGGAGGGCGCAACCGCCGGCGGGACGTCCCCTCGTGACTTGCCTGCCCGCGCATGACGGATCGCGCGGGGGCATACCCATAGGGCGGGCTTGCCCGGGGAGCAAACCCCATGGGGCGCACCTGCACGGGGGGAGGAGCAACGTGGAGGGAGCACCTGCCTGGCATGCCATTCCCGCCGATCAGGTCCTGGGGATGCTGCAGGCGGACGCGGAAAAGGGTCTGACCGAACAGGAAGCCACGCGCAGGCTGGAAAGGGTGGGTCCCAATTCCATCCACAAGAAGAGGCGAACGCCCGCCTGGCGTCTCTTCCTGTCCCAGTTCGACGACTTCATGTCGCTCGTCCTGCTGGGGGCAACGGCCATATCCGGCCTGCTGGGCGAGGTCGCAGACGCCCTCACCATCATAGCCATCGTCATCCTCAATGCCTGGCTGGGGTTCATCCAGGAATACCGGGCGGAGAGGTCGCTGGAAGCACTGCGGGCGCTGAGCGCCCCCACTGCCCGCGTGCTGCGGGACGGGCGGGAGGTGATGGTGCCCGCGCATCTGGTGGTGCCCGGCGACGTTCTGCTTCTGGAGGCCGGAGACCGGGTGGCCGCCGATGGCCGCATCCTGGAGGCATACCGGGCGGAGGCGGAAGAAGCAGCCCTTACCGGCGAATCGGTTCCGGTGCGCAAGGTGGCGGGTGTGCTGCCGGCGGAGCGTGCGCTGGGGGAACGACGGAACCTGGTATACGCGGGAACCACCATCACCCGGGGCCGGGTGAAGGCGGTGGTGGTCAGCACGGGGATGAATACCGAGATGGGTCGCATCGCCGGGCTGATCCACGAGGCGGATGAGGGACTCACCCCCCTGCAGCGTCGCCTGGAGGAACTGGGACGGCGCCTGGTGTGGGGATGCCTGGCCGTGTGCGCCCTGGTGGCCGCCCTGGGGGTAATGCGGGGCGAAGCTCCCTACTTCATGCTCCTCTCCGGGGTGAGCCTGGCGGTGGCGGCCATCCCGGAAGGGTTGCCGGCCGTGGTGACCATCTGCCTGGCCCTGGGGGTACAGCGTATGAGCCGGCGCCGGGCCATCGTCAGGCGCCTGCCGGCCGTGGAGACCCTGGGATGCGCCACGGTCATATGTGCCGACAAGACGGGGACCATCACCCGCAACGAGATGACGGTGCAGTACCTGTGGGTAGCCGGCCAGGAGTGGCGCGTCACCGGCGAAGGATACCAGCTCCGGGGGTCCTTCGAGCCCCCGCCTGGCCCGGGTGTGGGCGGGCAACTCTTGCCGCCGCAGGTGGAAATGGCGCTTCTGGCCGGCGTGCTGTGCAACGATGCCCGCCTGGTGCGCCGGGGCCAGGGGTGCGAGGTGCAGGGGGATCCCACCGAGGCGGCGCTGCTGGTGGCCGCGGCCAAGGCGGGGATGTGGCGGGAAGAACTGGAGCGTGAATGGCCGCGGGTGGGTGAGATCCCCTTTGAACCCGAGCGCAGGTGCATGAGCGTGGTGTGCCGCTCGCGCCCGGGCAAATACGTTGCGTTCGTCAAGGGGGCACCCGATGTGCTCCTGGGGATGTCACGCCGGGCGCTGGGCCCCCGGGGAGCGGGGCCCCTGGATCGCCAGCTTGCCGGTGAGATCGCCGCCCGCAACGAAGGGTACGGCCGCCGCGCCCTGCGCGTGCTGGCTCTGGCTTACCGCGAACTGGATGGCCTGCCTGCGGAAATCACCCCGGAGACCGTGGAGCGGGATCTGGTTTTCCTGGGATTGGCCGCCATGGCCGATCCGCCGCGGCCGGAGGCGCGCCGCGCGGTGGCCACCTGTCACCGGGCGGGCATTGCCACGGTGATGATCACGGGTGATCATGCTGCCACGGCGCGGGCAGTGGCCGAGCGGGTGGGAATGCTGGCACCCGGTGATCGCATACTCACCGGTGCCGAAGTGGAGGCCCTCACCGACGAACGGCTTCACGAACTGGCGCCGTCAGTGAAGGTGTACGCCCGGGCCTCGGCCGCTCACAAGCTGCGCATCGTACGGGCCCTCAAATCCCACGGCCACGTGGTGGCGATGACGGGAGACGGGGTCAACGATGCCCCCGCGCTCAAGGAAGCGAATATCGGGGTGGCCATGGGGCTCACCGGAACCGAGGTGAGCAGGGAAGCATCGGCCATGGTCCTGCAGGACGATAACTTTGCCACCCTGGTGGCAGCGGTGGCCGAGGGGCGGGCGATATACGATAACATCCGCAAGTTCGTGCGCTACCTGCTTTCCTGCAACGTGGGCGAGGTGCTGGTGATGCTGGGCGCCACCCTGGCCCGGCTGCCCATCCCGCTCTTGCCTATCCAGATGCTGTGGGTAAATCCAGACTGGCGGAACCCTGCCACTGAAAACCCTTAATGCCCAGGGAAAGGGCGGGTGCCGCCACAATGTGGAAGTCCACCACCGTTCAAACGAAACCGTTGCCGTCCCGGGACCTCCTGAACAATCCGTTAGCAACCCGTTAGCAGACCAGAAGCCCGCCGGCTGAGTAGGGTGACTTTACACCGCCCCCACGAGTGCATCCGTACGGATATCGGGCGACCCGCCGCCATGATGCGGGATCTGCGGCGAGAGCCGGGCAAGCAGGAGAAGGGGTGCGTCTGGTCGAAAGCTGTCAGCAATGACCAGGAAGGGAGCGTGATGGGCATGGACGATATCCGTCAGGTACGCGCGGCCATGGACGAAAAGAGGCTGGCCGCCCTCGAGACGCTGAGTGCGGTCGTGCGCTGGCTGCGGGAGACAAAGCCTTCGGAAATCTTCTACATAGAAGGTGAAGGCAAGGGGAAGGGCCCCGTGCCGACCATGAGCGAGGAGCACCTGCGGGTGATCTGGCAGCGTTGGGTGGCCAAGGCGTCGGACGTCCTGGAGAAGAGTGCTATCATCCCCGACCTGCTCCTCTCGGACATAGAGCGGTTGTTCAAAGGGGAAGGCCGCGGTGCCGGCCAGGCGGGAACACCTTAAGGCGGCAAAGGTTCTGCTCGGTTATTGCGACCCTCTGGTGCACCGGCTGATGGACCAGGCGCCCGATAGGCTCGGTTTGCGCCACCGTTACGTCACGCACAACGCTGAATACCTGTCAGCGCTGGAGAAGCTACTGGGGAGGGAAGCCCGGCTCGAGGCCACGCTGCATCTCTTGCAGGATTGGCGTGTGGTGGTCGAGGAGGATTATCGCTTCGGAGGACCGCGGTTGCCCGGTGCGAGGCGGCAGGGCGCTTCCGCGGGACCTGGCGGTTAGGGATGGTGCAACGGCTGTGGACCAAATCGTGACACTGGCAGACGTGGTCGAGGCTCGCAATCGCATCCGGACTGAAGTGGTACGCACGCCCCTGGTCAGCCCGGAGGCACTCGGGAAGAGAGTGGGCGTCCGGGTGGCGCTGAAGCTCGAGAACTTCCAGCGTACGGGGGCGTTCAAGTTCCGGGGGGCTCTGAACTGCGTGCTGAAGTTGCTGGATGCTCGCCCGGGCACGGACCTCCGGCTGGTCACGGCGTCAAGCGGCAATCACGCCCTGGGGATATCCCTGGCGGGCAGGATTGCTGGGGCTAAGGTGACGGTGGTCATGCCCGAGGGGGCACCGCTGGTCAAGCAGAAGAAGGCTCGCGAATACGGTGCTGAGGTCCTCCTGCACGGACAGGCGTATGACGACGCCCAGGTTCGCGCCCGCCGGTTGGCGGAGGAGACGGGGGCGGTGTACATCCCCAGTTTCAACCACCCCGACATCATGGCCGGCCAGGGCACGATTGCCCTGGAAGTGCTCGAGGATCTGCCCGAGCCGCAGGTGCTGGTTTTCCCCATCGGGGGCGGGGGACTGGCGGCCGGTGTGGCGGTGGCGTGCAAGGCCCTGGCGCCCCGCACGGTGCTTGTGGGCGTGCAAGCGGAAGGGGCCGCTTCCACCAGGGCGTCCCTGGCACAGGGAAAGCCGGTGGAACTCTCCTCTCTGCATACAGTGGCCGACGGCATCGCCGTGAGGCGCCCGGGAGATCTCACCTTTGCCGTGGTTAAGGAACTGGTGGACGACGTGGTGACGGTCTCCGACGAGGAAATCCTGGGGGCCATGAGGATACTGATCACGGAAGCCTCGCTGGTGCCGGAGCCCGCCGGTGCTGCCGCCGTGGCCGCCCTGCTGGCCGGGAAGGTCGAGATCGGGGAGGGCGGCTGGGCCGTTGCCGTGGTGACGGGCGGGAACGTGGATGCCCGGCTCTTGCACAGGGTTCTGCAAGACTCCGCCGGAGGGTCGGATTCCGCCTCGGGCTGTTAGCAGAGGGACACTGGAGGGTACGGAGGCCCGGTTCAGCCTGCCGCGGCTCAGTGGGTCCGTCGTCGGCAAGCAGGCAGAGCCATGCGCCCGTTGGGAGGAGGGGACGGGCTCCGCCTCGAACTAGCACACGGGGGGCAAGCATGACCCAACAGAGCCCAGAGACTGCGGTAGAGGCCAGCATCAAGTCCGTGGTTGCCTCACTCGACTCCCCCGATGCCCAGGCCAGCACCGATGCCCTCTATTATTCCACGGGTCACCGCATCGGGCAGAAGCTTTCTGTAAACGGGCTCGAGCAAATCGTTAGCCGCCTCAACGAGCTGGGGATGGGTCACCTCGAGCTGGTGAGCCGGCCACCGGGTTCAATCGTGTTTCGCTGGTTTGATTGTCTAACGTGCTCCGGTCTCCCCGACGTGGGTCGCCCCCTCTGCTACCTGGAAGCAGGCATCCTGGCCGGAGCCGTACAACGGGCGTGTGGACAGTGGGTGAGGGTGCGGGAAACCAGGTGCTGGGGGCTTGGGGACAGTTTTTGCGAAATGCGGGTATACCCGAGTGATCCGGCCGACCAGGATACGCCGCCAGTACCCCTGTCCGAAGACCAGCTGCTGGTCACCGTCACCCTGCGTGCAGTGCAGACAGCCAAGTTTTCTCGCCTGAGGTGGCTGGCATGCCCGGGGGCTGCACCCGCTGATTCCCCGCAAGGGGGGGGCCGGCCGGAGTTCCTCGGTGACCTCATCTTCGCGGAGATGCCCATCGCCATGGCCCTGACCGACGACCGGGGCCGAATCGTGAAGGCTAACTCGTCATGGCAAGAGCTGACCCGGTCTTGCTACCGCGGCCCCAAGGCCCTCCTGATCCCGCCCCATCGCATCCAGCGGGTGCTGGAGTCCGGGCAGGCTGAGGTGTGGACGCCCGGCCAGATGGGAACCTGCGATTTCGTGCTTATGGCACTCCCCCTCTTCAGAGACGCCTCACGGGTTGGCGTCCTGCTGCAGGGTTATCGCGTGGATTCAGAACTTACCAGGCTTCTCATCCGGCGGGTCACGGAACTGGAAAGCGAGGCCCGCAAGTATCGGATCGCCCTTGAGCGGACCACGGCGGGATATGGCCGATTCGGTCCCCTGGAAACCACGAGTCCGGTCATGCGGAACGTCCTGCTCCTGGCCCAGCGGGTGTCCCAGACGGATGCCACCATACTGATCACCGGAGAAAGCGGCACGGGCAAGGAGGTGCTGGCGCGCGCCATCCATGATGCAAGCCTTAGAGCTTCCCGGCCGTTCGTCAAGGTGGACTGCACGGCTGTTCCCGAGCAACTGGTCGAGTCCGAACTGTTCGGGTACGAGGAGGGGGCATTCACGGGGGCCCGCAGGGGGGGCAAGCCAGGCAAATTGGAGCTTTCCCAGGGAGGCACCCTGTTCCTGGACGAAATCGGCGACCTTCCCGTCGGGGTGCAGGCCAAGCTGCTCCGGGTGGTGGAAAGCCGGGAGTTCGAACGCCTGGGCGGTACCCGCACCCTGCGGCTCGATGCCCGCATCATAGCGGCCACGAACCGCGACCTGCACGCTATGGTGAAGGCGGGTGCCTTCCGGGCAGACCTCCTCTACCGGCTGGAGGTGGTCAGAATTGCCCTGCCTCCGTTACGGGAACGCCTGGAGGATCTACCGCTTCTGGTAGAAGCACTGCTGGCCCGGCTCAACCGTGCATACGGGAAACACCTGAGCCTGGCCCCGGGGTGCCTCGATCACCTGCGGCGTTACCCCTGGCCGGGCAACGTGCGGGAACTTGAGAACGCCCTCGAGCGCGCCGTAATCGTTTGCCGCGGAGACCAAATTACACCGGATGACTTTCCGTGGGGCATGCTGGAGTCACCGCCGGGGGTCGCGGCCACGGCAGCCCCAAGCACGTATCACTGCTACTCGGAAAAACGCGGCCACTGGGAGCCGGTGGCAGAAACGGAGCGTCAGGTAATCCTGCGTGCTCTGGCCGCGTGCGGCGGTAACAAGACCAGGGCCGCACGCATGCTGGGGATTTCCCGCCAGGCCCTCCACGCCAAAATGCACAGGCTGGGCCTGTGCTCCCCTCAACGTCCGCGCTGACGGCTCCGACGTCCCGGACGGGGGGAGGGGGTTCGCCGTGTCAAGAGTTTTTGACATGTTAAGCTAACAAGACACCCTGTTGTTATACACGGGATGGTACGGGCGACCTGGAGGGCTCGAATGCCGAGCTCCCCGTTGCATTTGCCGCTGCCAGCAGTACGGATTATTGATGGCACGGTTCTTGCACAAGCCGCGCGGCAAAACCGCGAAGGGAGGCAAACTACCGTGCCGGACAAGAGCCGTGACCCGGCCGCGCTCGTCCTGCTTAAGAAGGCCGAGCGGGAAGGAATCGAGGTGGCCTGGGACCGCTACCGCCTCCAGCAACCCCAGTGCGGGTTCGGGCTCCTCGGGGTGTGCTGCCGCAATTGCAACATGGGCCCCTGCCGGGTGGACCCCTTCGGAGAGGGCCCCCAGAAAGGGGTCTGCGGGGCAGACGGAGACACCATGGTGGCCCGTAACCTGCTGCGGGCGATAGCCGCTGGCGCTGCTGCCCACTCCGACCACGGGCGGGACGTAGCGGAAACGTTACTTGGCGCTGCAACCGGAAAGGCCCCCGACTACCGGATCAGGGACGAGGCCAAGCTCCGCCGGCTAGCAGCCGAGTTTGGAATAAAACCTGACGGCGAGACGCCGGCGGGGCTCGCCCGGGAGGTGGCCGAGCAGGCCCTGGATGAGTTTGGCACCCGCAAGGGGTTCCTCCACCTGATCAACCGCGCCCCCGCAAAGCGCCGGGCCCTGTGGGATAAACTGGGCATCACGCCGCGCGGCATCGACCGGGAAGTGGTTGAGGCCATGCACCGCACCCACATGGGGGTAGACAACGATCCGGCCAGCCTGATCCTGCACGGGCTGCGCGTTGGTCTCTCGGATGGCTGGGGCGGATCCATACTGGCCACCGAGCTCTCGGACATACTCTTCGGAACCCCCGTGCCGGTACGCGGCCGCGCTAACCTGGGCGTGCTGAAGGAAGACGCCGTCAACATCGTGGTCCACGGGCACGAACCCATCCTGTCCGAGATGATTGTCCAGGCCGCCCAGGACCCGGAGCTGGTCCAGTACGCCCGTTCCCTGGGTGCCAGTGGCATCAACCTGGCGGGCATGTGCTGCACGGGAAACGAGATCCTGATGCGTCACGGGGTGCCGGCGGCAGGCAACTTCCTGCAGCAGGAACTGGCCATCGTCACCGGAGCCGTGGAAGCCATGGTGGTGGACGTCCAGTGCATCATGCCGTCCTTGCCCCAGGTGGCATCGTGCTACCACACGAAGATCATTTCCACCTCGCCCAAGGCGCGCTTCCCGGGCGCGCTCCACATCCCCTTCTCAGAAGAGCACGCCCTGGCCACCGCTGCCCGCATCGTCAAAGAGGCGGTGGACAATTTTCCCAACCGCAAGGAAGACCGCTTGCTGATCCCCCACGAAGCCACCGACTATGTGGCTGGCTTCAGTACCGAGGCCATCCTGGCCGCCCTGGGAGGCACCTTGAATCCCCTGCTGGACATCATCAAGGCCGGGACGATCAAGGGCATCGTCGCCCTGGTGGGTTGCAATAATCCCCGCGTGCCGCAGGACGTGGGCCACGTGACCATAGCCCGGAAGCTCATCGCCGAGGACGTGCTGGTGGTGGAGACCGGCTGCGCCGCCATCGCCAGCGCCAAAGCGGGGTTGCTGCTGCCCGAGGCGGCCGAGCTGGCCGGAAAAGGTCTGGCAGGGGTGTGTCGGGCGCTGGGTATCCCGCCCGTGCTGCACATGGGCTCCTGCGTGGATATCAGCCGCATTCTCACCGTGGCGGCTGCCATCGCCAACGCCTTGGGAGTGGACATCAGCGACCTGCCCGTGGCCGGGGTAGCCCCGGAGTGGATGTCCGAGAAGGCGGTGAGCATCGGGGCATATGTGGTGGCTTCCGGTGTATTCACCGTGCTGGGTACCGTGCCGCCCGTGCTGGGTAGCCGCGCCGTCACCGACATCCTCACCCGTGCCGCCCAGAACCTGGTGGGGGCTTGTTTCGCCGTGGAAGAGGACCCGGTCAAGGCTGCCGACCTGATCCTGGCCCACATCGCATCGCAGCGTGCCCGCCTGGGCATCTAGCCGACACGAAGGGGGTGACCACCTTGACAGCATCGGCGGTCCAGGAATTGCTGCCCCAGATCACCATGGACCCTTCCCGCTGCCTGGGATGCCGGTCCTGCGAGCTGGCCTGTGCGGTGGCCCACTCCACCTCCGGCCACCTGTACGGAGCCATATCCGAACGGCCCCTTCCCCACCGCCGCATCGTGGTCGAGCAGGTGGGAGAAGTAAGGTCACCTGTCCCCTGCCGCCACTGCGAAGACGCGCCGTGCGTGTCGGCCTGCGTGACCGGGGCGATGGCCCGGGACGAACCCCGCGGCCTGGTGCTGTGCGACGGGGATAAGTGCATCGGATGCGGCATGTGCATGGTGGCCTGCCCCTTCGGGGCAGTGTGGCACCCACCCGAAACCAGGCGCGCGCAGAAGTGCGACTTTTGCCTTCACCTTCCCTCCGGCCCGGCCTGTGTGGCAGCCTGCCCCACCCGGGCGCTGCGTTTGGAACAGGTGAGCGCCGCCGCCAGGCGCAAGCGCCAGGCCGCCCTGGCCCGGCTGCTGGCGGGAGAGTGGCCTGCCCCGGCGGCACCCGGAGCAGGCCTGACCGGCGAGGGAGGGGCCTGACCTTGTCCGCCTCAACTTCCGTGCGGGGCATCAGTCCACCGCACCCTGAAGAAGAAGAGGCCATTGCGGCGGAGGCTGCCGCCATCGCCCGTTCTCTGCGCGACCGGCCCGGGGCCGTGACCGCGGTGCTGGAGACGGTGCAGCAGAGGTGGCACCACCTCCCCGTTGCCGCCATGCGGGCAGTAGCCCGGGAACTGGGCATCCCGCTCAGCAGGGTGTACGGGGTAGCGACCTTTTACGCAGCGTTCAGCCTGTCGCCCCGCGGCCGGCACATGGTCCAGGTGTGCCTGGGAACCGCCTGTTACGTGCGCGGCGGGACGAAACTGGCCGAAGCGCTCGAGGAGCACCTGAGAACCCCCATGGGGCAGCCCAGCGCGGACTTTTGTTTCCACCTGGAAGGAGTACGCTGCCTGGGGTGCTGCAGTTTGGCCCCGGTGGTGCGGGTGGACGGCAGGACGTTCGGGCGCGTGAGGCCCCAGGATATCCCCCGCCTTCTTGCTTCGGTCTTGGCGCGCACAGGCAGCCTCCAGGGCGGTGATGGCACGTGACGGCCATACCCACCTCAGACCGGCCTTTCTCACCGCTGCTCCGCGCCCTGCGAGAGGAGGGGCTGGCCCGCCTTGCGCCCAAGGTTCCGCGGGTGAGTTTGGGGATGGCCAGCTGTGGCCTGGCGGCTGGCGCCCGGGAAACGTGGGATGCCCTGCGGGCCGCCCTCGCCGGGCGGGACACCGTGGCCTGCCTGGTACCGACCGGATGCCTGGGATGGTGCCAGAAGGAGCCACTGGTGGAAGTGCGGTTGCCGGGCAGCCCCGCCCTGGTATTTGGCCGGGTTACCGCTGAGGCGGCAGATCAGGTGGCGGCGTGGCTGGCGGGGGGTGAACTCCCCCGGGCCCACCTGCTGGGCCAGTACCCTGCTGCCGATCGCAGCGACGGCCAGACCCAGCCCACCACCCCTGACCCCCGGTTTCCAGCCGGTGAGATCCCCCTCATCTGGGATCTACCGTTTTACCGCGGTCAATTGCGGTGGGTCACGCGGAATTGCGGTTTCGTCAATCCCGCCGACCTGGCCGAATACGTCGCCCGGGGCGGGTACCTGGCCCTCGAGAAGGCCCTGGCCCGCGGGCCGGAGTGGGTGGTCGAGCAGGTGACACGGGCCGGCCTGCGCGGCCGCGGGGGCGCCGGCTTCCCCACCGGGGCCAAATGGCAGGCAGCCCGCCGCGCTCCCGGGGAGCAGAAATACGTGATAGCCAATGCCGATGAAGGTGACCCCGGCGCCTACATGGACCGCGGACTGCTGGAGGGCGACCCGTTTTCGGTGATAGAGGGTATGACCATCGGCGCCCTGGCCGTGGGTCACTGCCACGAGGGATTTGTTTACGTGCGGGCGGAGTACCCCCTGGCCGTGGAACGGCTGGAGACTGCCATCGCGGAGGCAAGGAAAGCCGGACTCCTCGGGGAAAACGTCCTCGGGTCGGGGTTTGCGTTCGAAGTGCACGTGGTCAGGGGAGCGGGTGCCTTCGTCTGCGGCGAGGAGACGGCCCTGCTGGCCTCTATCGAAGGCAGACCGGGCGAACCCCGACCCCGGCCGCCCTTTCCGTCCGAAAAGGGGTTATGGGGGCGTCCCACCGTGATCAACAACGTGGAGACGTGGGCCAACGTACCCCTCATCCTGATGAGCGGAGCGCAGCTATACGCAAGCGTGGGTTCGGAGGGAAGCAAGGGCACCAAGGTGTTCTCCCTGGTGGGGGACGTGTCCAACACGGGCCTGGTGGAAGTACCCATGGGGGCCACCCTGCGCCACATGGTGGAGGTCAACGGTGGTGGCCTGTCCCGGGGGACCCGGATCAAGGCCGTGCAGACGGGCGGTCCCTCCGGAGGGTTCCTGCCCGCCTCTCTGCTCGACTTGCCCGTGGATTACGAGAGTCTCACGGGGGCCGGCACCATCATGGGCTCCGGAGGCCTGGTGGTGATGGGAGAGCGCACCTGCATGGTGGACGTGGCCCGCTACTTCCTCTCCTTCACCCGGGCAGAGTCCTGCGGCAAGTGCGTGCCCTGCCGCGAGGGTACGCACCGCATGCTGCAGATCCTCGAGCGGATATGCGCGGGAGGAGGCCGACCGGACGACGTCGGCTTGCTGGAAGAATGGGCATGGGCGGTGAAAGACGGCTCCCTGTGCGGCCTGGGTCAGACAGCCCCCAACCCGGTGCTCAGTCTGCTTCGTTACTTTGGCGACGAACTCGAGCAGCACGTCCGGGATCGTTTCTGCCCGGCTGGCGTGTGCCGGGAACTCTTCCGGTTCGGCATCGTACCTGAAACGTGTACCGGATGCGGAGCCTGCCTGCGGGCGTGTCCCCGGGGAGCCATAGGTGGCGAACCGCGCCAGCCCCACATCATCGATCAGGCTCGATGCACCCTGTGCGGGGTCTGCCGTGATGCTTGCCCGTTCGAGGCCATCGTGGTGGAGCCTCGCTCACCGGCCGACGAGGGGGTGAACCGGAATGAGTGAGCACATGACGGTGGACGGTCTCCCCGTGCCCGTCCGCCCTGGCGAGACCATGCTCACGGCGTGCCGGCGGGCTGGCATATCGATCCCCACGCTCTGCTACCATCCGGGCCTGGAACCATACGGGGCATGCCGGCTGTGCGTGGTGGAGGCAACGCGGCCCGATACCCACGCCGGCCCACCGGCACCGGGCCGGGTGGTGGCCTCGTGCACGACCCCTGCTCAGGCGGGCACGGTGGTACGAACGGATTCCCCCCGCGTGATGCGCGTGCGCCGGGCGGTCCTGACGTTCCTGCTGGAACGCTGCCCCGACGCAGGGATCGTGCAGCAACTGGCCGAGGGTCTGGGGATTGCTCCCGCGCCTGGCTCAAGAGCAAGGATCCCGGCCCCCACGGAGTCGGCCCTGCCCCCGGTGCCAGCTCCCCTTAAGGAGAAGTGCATCCTGTGCGGCCGCTGCGTTCAAGCCTGTGAGCGGCTTGGCCACTTCGCGATCGGTTTCGCGGGGAGGGGTGTGTTCCGACGGGTTACTCCCCCCTTCGGGACATCCTCGGAAACGTGTGCCGCCTGCGGCGCCTGCATGGAAGTTTGCCCGACCGGAGCCGTGGACGTGGTGATCGAGCGCAGCGCACTCCCCCCGCATGCCGGAGTCCCGGTGGCCCGCGCCCACCTCCCGGCCTGGCAGACAACCGTTCCCCTGGGCACCTGCCGCTCTTGCGGCCATACTCTGTGGAGCAACCGTATGATCCAGGCGAGGGGAGGCCCTGTCCCGGAGGGCATGGCCGACCTGTGCCCGGCCTGCCGGCGGAAGGAGATGCTCTCCCGTTTCTGTCGATCTGGCTAATCCGGCCGGCCTCGGCTGCCCCACTTCCGGTATAACGTGCATCCCGTCTGCGTTGTGTTTCAGGCCGTGCGTGAACACCGTGACTGTGCTGCGATCTCCTCACCCAGCAACCAAGACCGGTAAATGCCTCCCCGACCGGCATACCCATGAGAAGGGGAGGTGGGCAAGTTGGCGCCCGAAGAGTTGCCCCAGTTCCTTACGGTCGAGGAGGCCGCTCGTCTGCTGAGACTTAAGCGCAGCACGGCGTACGAGCTTGTGCGTCGGGGTTTCATACCTTCGATCAGGTTGGGGCGGTTCATCCGTGTCCCTCGTGACAGGTTGCTTGCCATAGGGAAGGAGGGTAGCACGGGCGGAGGTTGTCGTGCGATTTAAGCCCGGCTGCGTTGCGGTGGGGCGGTCAGTCAGGTATGGCCCCGGCGTGGGAAAGCCCGGAGTGCTGCGCTACGGGTGTGCCGCCCTGCCTGACCTTCTCCGGTTCGCAAAGCTTCGCGGCCAGGAGTAGCCGTGCCCTCCCAATTCTACCTGACTCCCGATCCTATTACCCATGAGATGGAGGGTCGGGTCGGTTGAGGGGGGCGCGGCGGGGTGAGAGGCCACATCCGGAAGAGGTCGAAGAATTCCTGGGCCGTGGTGGTGGAGCTGCCCCGTGATCCCGAAACGGGGAAGCGGCGTCAGAAGTGGGTGACGGTGAGGGGGCCCAAGCGCGAGGCCGAACGGGTGCGGAGCGAGATGCTGGCGGACCTCGGGCGAGGGCTAATGGGGACGGCACCCAGGAACCTTACCCTCGGGCAGTACCTGGATGAATGGCTGGAGGCTGTGAGGGACAGCGTCCGACCCCAGACGTTGCGGGTGTGGAGGAGCCACCTCAAGCACTGGAAGGAGACGCTCGGCCGGGTCCCGCTGGCGGACCTGAGCGCGCTGGATGTCCAGCGGGCCCTCGGTGAACTGTCTTCCCGGTTATCCGACCGGAGCCGGAGGACGGTGTTCACGGTCCTGAGGGCGGCGTGCAGGCAGGCGGTCAAATGGGGCCTGATCGGCCGCTGCCCCACGGATGCGGTCAAGCTTCCAGCCGCAGGACCCCGCCAGATGGGCGTCTGGGACGAAGAGCAGGTGGTCCGCTTCCTGGATGCGGCGCAGGGGACGCGCTGCTACACGCTATTTCATGTGGCGCTTACCACCGGGATGCGGCTGGGCGAACTCCTGGGCCTGACCTGGGATGACGTAGACCTCAACAGGGGTGAAATCCTGGTCAGGCGTTCGCTTTTTCTGCCCGTGCGGGGTGAGCCCGTGTGGCAGGACCCCAAGACACCCGGTTCCCGGCGGAAGATACCCATCGACGGGGGGACGGCGCGGGTGTTGTGGCAGTGGAAGAAAAGGCAGGCGGAAGAGCGCCTGCGCGCGGGCCCGGGGTGGCACGATTACAACCTGGTCTTTGCCACTGCCCGGGGGCGGCCGCTGGACTCGAGCTACGTAGCGAAGGTGCTCAAGTCAGCCGCGGCGCGAGCAGGGGTGCAACCGCTGCGCTTCCACGACCTGCGGCACACCCATGCCACCCTGCTGTTCCGCCAGGGGGTCCATCCCAAGGTTGTCTCCGAGCGGCTGGGCCACTCCAGTGTGGCCCTCACGCTGGATACGTACAGCCACCTGCTCCCGGACACCCAGCGGGAAGCGGTGCGTGCGGTAGAGCGGGCCCTCGGCCAGAGGCCGGGGGATACCCGCGGCTAGGGCTGGTCACCCAGCGCTCGGGCGGTTAGCAGGGGTTAGCAGAAGGGCGGCCTGGTCCCCCAAAACAGTGGCAAGAAAGCGGGGTTGGCACCCTATCCATATGCTGTGGGTGAACCTGGTCACGGACGGGCTACCTGCCCTGGCCCTGGGCTTGGAGCCCGCGGAGCCCGACGTCATGGAGCGGCCCCCCCGGCCGCCCCGCGAGAGCATCTTCGCCCGCGGCATGCTGCGTCGGATCATGGCCAGGGGGATATTCATCGGGTTAGCCAGCCTGGCCGTGTTCTGGTGGGGTGTATATGCTCCGCTGTCGAGCGGTGGGGCGGAGGGCCTGGACGGAGCGCGCACGATGGCGTTCGCGTGTCTGGTCGTGGCCCAATTGGTGCATGCCTTCCACTGCCGGTCGGAGACCCGTTCGCTGTTTCAGATGCCCGCCCGGGGGAACCCTGCCCTGGTGGGGGCGGTGGTGATTTCGCTGGCCATGCTGCTTGCCGTGATATACGTTCCCTGGATTTCCCGGTTCTTCCACACGGTCGCGCTGGGATGGCCTCAGTGGGTGGTAGTCCTGGCCGCTGCCCTCGCCGGCGACCTGGTGGCCCTGGTGGGCCTGCTCGTTTTCCCCCGTCGCTGACGGGTTGCTTGCGTCAGGCGCTGTTCTGCGGAGGAGATGCGGACGCGCCGCAGGAAGGACTGGCGGCATGGCCGGTCGCTTGTTTGACGGAGATGGCAATCTTGCACAGGCCGGTGAGGATCAGCAGGCCGGTTGCCCACACCCCCACCGTTATGAGTATCTCGGGCATCGTGGGGGCGTACTCCGTTATCTTTTCGAAGGGGTTGGGGATGAACCCGCCGATCACCAGTCCGATCCCCTTTTCCAGCCATATGGAAACGAAGGTGGCGGCGCAGGCAAACAGCAGGGTGCTTTCCCGGCGGCGGGTGGCGGGGTTGATCAGGAGGTACGCGGCTACCAGCCCCAGCGCCACAGATGCCCACATGACGGGCACCAGGTTCCCGGTCCCGTCCTTTCCCGTGAAGAGGTACTCAATGGTGGGCAGCCCGTGACCGGGCACCCGGCTGTAGAGGGCGGTGAAGAGTTCCAGACCCAGGAAGAACATGCTGGTGGTGAGTGCGTAGGTAACGATCAGGGCCAGCTTCCCGATGGCTTCCCGGCCTGCGTCAAAGGAACTGAACTTGCGCATTACGAAGGCGAGGATGATCACCAGGGCCGGGCCGGAGGCGAAGGCGGAGGCCAGGAAGCGCGCGGCCAGGAGCGGGTTCAGCCAGTAATGTCGCCCCGGGAGCCCGGCGTAAAGGAAAGCGGTCACCGTGTGGATGCTTATGGCCCACGGGATGGAAACATACACCAGGGTCTTGACCCAGCGCGGCGGCGGCACTTCGTTTCGCTCTGCCTCCAGGACGTTCCACCCGATCACCAGGTTGAGGAGCAGGTAGCCCGTCAGCACGACCATATCCCAAAACAGTATCGAGTTGGGGGTCGGGTAGAGAATCATGTTGAATACCCGCATGGGCTTACCGAGATCCACGATCACGAACAGCAGGCACATGATCACGGCGGCAACGGCCAGGAACTCGCCGAACACGGTGATCCTGCCGAATTCCCGGACGTTGTGAAGGTAGTAGGGCAGCACCACCATCACCGCCGAGGCCGCCACCCCGACAAGGAAGGTGAACTGGCCTATATACAGGCCCCAGGAAACGTCCCGGCTCATCCCCGTAATGGTGAGGCCTCTTGAGAGTTGCAGCAGGTAGCAGCCCAGCCCCGCGCCCATCAGGGCGAGCAGGAGGATCACCCATCCCCAGTACCTCTTGCTTCCGGTCAGTGCTTTCTCGATCATCACCGGCCCTCCCGCCTGGTTTGTCACGCCACGCTCCCGGCCCGTCCCACCGTGGCCTGTATGCCTCGCCCCTACCGGCACGTCCCGCTGGGGTTCATCCTACGACGTAGTAAATGTTGGGCCGGGTGCCCAGCTCGGGCTTGCGGCGGATGGTGTAGCGGGTGCGCAGGATTTCCCGCACCGCCGACCCGGGATCTTCCAGGTCTCCGAAGACCAGTGCCCCGTACCGGCACGCGGCCGCGCACGCGGGGGGTGATCCCGCCGCCAGCCTCTCTTCGCAGAAGTTGCACTTCTCTACCACGCCTCTTTCCCTGGTGGGGTAGGCGGGATTGACGCTGTTTATGAAGGGACGCGGATCGGTGAAATTGAAGCTCCGCGCCCCGTAGGGACAGGCGGCCATGCAGTACCGGCATCCGATGCAGCGGTGGTAGTCCATCATGACGATTCCATCTTCCCTCTTAAACGTGGCTCGGGTGGGGCACACCCTCACGCACGGGGGGTCGCTGCAGTGATTGCACAGTACCAGGAAGGGCTTGCCGCTAAGCGCTGCGCCAATCTGATGCCCCTGCTCGGGGAATGCGTTTTCGTAGGGTTCGGTCCATATCCACCTGACCTGTTCTTTCTCCTCGGGGATGTCGGGAACGTTGTGCTCCCGGTGACAGGCCAGGATGCAGTCCCGGCAGGTGCCTTTTCCGTTTTCCCAGCACTTCCTCATGTCCACGACCAGGGCCCATCTCTTGGCGGTGAGGGCTCCCGGAGCTCGAGCCACGCGGGCCCGGTCGGTCTTGGCCAGGACGTCGATCACCGGTGCTCCCAGCAGACCCAGCAGGCCCAGCCCGCTCAGCTTGAGGAAGGTCCTTCGACTAATCTCCATCACCGGCCCCCCTCCTCCGGAACAACGTGGCAATTCCAGCAGTTGGGCTGTACGCGCACGTAATTGTGGCACTGGTCACAAAACCGGGCCTTGTTGGAGTGACACTTCAGGCACGTATCCTCAAGACTCATGACGTATTGTTTGCCGTCCTGCCCTACGTAGATCCTTTTCCCGTCCCGCACCACCCAGTCCCGCCATTGCTTCAGGAGCTCCATGTGGGAGGCCCTCATATAGTCAGTGGGTTCTACGCACTCCTTTTGCGCCAACTGGGCGATTGCCGGAGTGTCCAGGTCCGGCTCCGGGGGAGGGGTGGCCTTCCCCAGGTGGTACCACACGGGGAAGGTTATCAACATGGCGAATATCGCCAGGCCCGCCAGTATCTTGCCTGAGTCGTACATCCCCATCAGCCCTCCGTCCGCTGCAGGGGGTTACCCCGCAGGTCAGTTGTCCGCTCGCCCTCGCCCGGCAAGACCAGGGCATTCCCCACCAGTTCGTGGACGCCGGCTACTCCCACTCCGGGAACCCAGTAATCCATCAGGGGCGGCAGGGCTGCCCTGTCGATGGCGCAGATGCAGGCCAGCGTGTTCACGCCGTGCTTCTCGTGGACGTACTTTACCGCGTTGGCCCGGGGGAGGCCTCCCCTGAGCCTCATCTCCAGGTTTTCGTCCGGGCCCAGGCCGGCGCCGCTGCCGCAGCAGAAGGTGTATTCGCGGATGGTGTTTTCGGGCATCTCGTAAAAGTGGCGGCAGACGTTCTTGAGGATGTACCGGGGTTCGTCAAGCAGCCCCATGGCCCGGGAGGGATTGCAGGAGTCGTGGAAGGTGACCCTGAGGTGGTCGTTGCGACTGGGGTCCAGCTTCAGCTTGTTGTGCTTGATCAGGTCGGCCGTGAACTCGCAGATGTGGACCATCTTCGTGGATTTGGCGTTCTCGAACTTCGTGCCCGTTATGGGGGAGACCGGCTCCTCCAGGAAGTCGGCCGGGCCATTCATGGTGTCCATGTACTGGTGGAGCACACGCCACATGTGGCCGCACTCGCCGCCCAGGATCCACTTCACCCGCAGCCTCCTGGCCTCAGCGTATATCTTGGCATTCAGCCTCTTCATCACCTCATGGGAGGTGAACAGGCCGAAGTTCCCGCCCTCGGAGGCATAGGTGCTCAGGGTGTAATCGAGGCCGATGGCGTGGAACAGCATGAGGTATCCCATGAAGGTGTAAATCCCGGGATCGGCAAACACGTCCCCGGAGGGGGCTACGAAGAGGATTTCCGCACCCTTGCGGTTGAAGGGCGGTTCCACCTCGATCCCGGTGACGTTGTGAATTTCTTCCACACAGAACTCCACCATGTCCTTGAACGCATGGGGCAGGAGGCCCAGGTGGTTCCCGGTGCGGTAGCAGTTCGCTACCGGGGTGGCGATCCAGTCGATGTTGCACCCCACCAGGTTCAGCAGCTCCCGGGCTATGATCGTGATTTCCGCCGTATCGATGCCGAAGGGGCAAAAAACCGAGCACCGCCGGCATTCGGTGCACTGGAAGAAGTAGTAGAACCACTCTTTGAGCACCTGCTCGGTCAGTTCTCTGGCCCCCACCATTTTCCCCAGGATCTTGCCCGCCGTGGTGAACTCCTTGCGGTACACCGACCTGAGGAGTTCGGCCCGCAGGACCGGCATGTTCTTGGGATCACCGGAGCCAATGAAGAAGTGGCACTTGTCGGCGCAGGCTCCGCACCTCACGCAGGCGTCCATGAAGATCTGCAGGGAGCGGAACCTGTGCAGGCGCTCGCGGAGCCCTTCCAGGATGATCTCCTTCCAGTTGGGGGGGAGCTTCCAGTCCTCGTCCTCGGGGGACCACTGCCGGGGGTTCGGCAACCCCAGGACTTCCAGACTCTTGGGCTTGGCGGCATAACACCAGGTTCCCTTTTTGAACTCGACGGGGGTGTCCATCCACCCCGTGCGGGGCGGCTTGTGGTTAACCCGGGCCAGTTCCTCAGGTTGGGGCGTTGCCGTCATGGTCAGTGGTCCTCCTTTTCCACGGGTATACCGGCCTGGACCATGTGCTTTCTGAATTCCTCCTCGTATTCCTCGTAAGTGTGCACCTTGACCGGGTAGTTCCAGGGATTTATGTGCCGGCGTTCACGATTGGTGTTGGCCAGATTCCTGGTGGGGCTGAGGAAGATGCCGGCCATGTGCACCAGTTTGCTGAACGGGAAGTAGATGAGCAAGACGCTGACCAGGAACAGGTGCACGTAAAAGAGGGTGCCGATGCCGCCGGGCACGACGGGGTGGAAGGTGACCAGCCCCATGGCCAGTTCCTTTACGGCGGTGATGTCCACCCGGAAGAAGTAGCGCATGAGCACACCGGATATGGCTACGCCAAGGATCAGGAAAAGCGGGAAGTAGTCCCCGGGCAGGGAAATGTAGCGCACCTGGGGGATGACAACCCTCCTGAGGAACAGGTAGGTCGCGGCCACCAGTACCACCACATCGGTCAGGAAGAGGGCGCTCACGCCTACCTGGAAGAAGCCATCCAGACCCTCGAGCCAGCGCACAAAAGAGGGGACCGGCTCCGTGAAAAAGCGCAGGTGCCTTGTGACTATGGTGAAGAGGGACCAGTGGAAGGCCAGTCCCGCCAGCCACAGCCACTTTTCCCAGAAGTAAGCGAGCTTGGGGCCTTCCCGCAGCTCGAACCGGGTGTTGCGCAAAAGGGAGCGAAAGAAGAGTGCCTCCAGTGCTACCCTGACTATGACGCCCGCCGCAGTGGAAGGGTTATCGAAGGTGGCTGCCCGGATCCAGGGCAGGGATTTCTGCTGCCCGCACGTGGTGGGTATGCGGAAGGGGACGGGGGCCATCGCCCACCTGACCACGCGGTATATCACCCCGGCCACAAAGGTGGCTCCGGCGACATACGGTATGACCGCCCCAAAGAGGACGTGCAGGCCGGCCTCTGCGCCAACGTATGCCACCAGTACCAGTGCGACGGTCAAAATGAGGGATATCCCGATGCCCACTCGTTAACCCTCCCCTTCTTCCGGGTCGACGGTGTGGTCGCCGCCCGGCCTCGTTTGCCGCTGGGGGTCCGCCTGCTGTCGCGTTTCGGCCCGGTGCATGTGTTCCCCTTGCTCCGCGGGCTCTGCTGAAGGCTCGGGAGCGGCGACGAGCAGATTGGCCCTTTCCAGTAGCCGGTAGGTCCGGTTCTTCAACTCATTGAGCTTGATCTCGTGGATTTTCTCCCGGCAGTCCAGGTAAACGTCAAAGGACAGGAGGGCGAGGTGGTCTATCCTGGACTCCAGCTGGCGCCACTCTTCGAGCGGCACTTTGCCGTTCTGGGCTTCGGGCCCGAGCACATCCCGGATCACTTTCTTCAGGTCCAGCACGAAGGCGAGGGCCCGGGACGGCAACAGGCCCTGCACGGCCCTGATCCTGATGATCCTGTCCAGCAGCGTGGCTGTTCGTCGCAGGTCCGGTTCCCGGATCAACTCTTCGTAGAGGTCCTTTATCCCCTGGTAGAAGGTGCTCCCCACCGGGTTGGCGAACCGGTCCTTTTCCTCTTTCAGGAACCTCACGGTTTCCGGGGGGTAATCTTCCAGCAGGACATCAAACCATCTTTCAACGATTGCCGGTTTCTTCTCGGAGAGCAGAACTTGGAGGGACACCCGGCCGTCCTCCCCTTTCTCTCTACGGCCTGTGACGGGTCCGGGAAAACAATTTCGCCAAAAGTGCCGGTTGTTCCTTTCGGTGGGTCTGAGAATGTGAGGCGGCGTTGACGGGGCGCACGGCAGGGAATATAATTAGCCGCGGTCTAAGTATGCTTCCTTGCGGAGGGGAACGGCTTGGGTGACGAGCGGGGGACGGGGGCGTTCAGCGCAGAAGACCTCCTGGTGATGTACCAGGAACTGGTACGTTCGATAAGAGAACTGCACTGGCACGAATTGCTTCCCGTGCGGTTGACGATGCCCCAGCTCAAGGTGCTGCACGTGCTGTGCAGGCACGGCAAGGTTACTGCCGGCGAACTGGCGGAAACGCTGGGGGTTTCCGCTCCCACGGTCACCGACATAGTGGAGCGCATGTCGGCCCTGGGCCTGGTGACCAAAGAGCGGGGGTGCGAGGACCGCCGGGTGGTTTACGTTTCCGTAACGCCTGCGGGGGAGGAAACCCTCCGGCAGGTACTTCAGGAGCGGTGGTCATTCTACCGGGACCTGTTCGAGGGGATGTCCCCCGGGGAGCGGGACGCGGTGGGGCGCGGCTTGCAGGCGCTGCAGGAAGCAGTCCGGCGGCATAGCACCCTGGGGAGGGCGAGGACGGCGCCGGGAGGAGGCAACGCGAAGGAGCATGACTGACGAAGCCATAGTCGAGACGGACCGGCTGACCAAGCAATACGCGGGCGGAACCCTGGCCGTAGACCGGGTGAGTTTCCAGGTGCGGAGGGGCGAGATATTCGGCTTCCTGGGTCCCAACGGTGCCGGGAAGACCACCACCATCATGATGCTCACCACGCTGACCCGGCCCACGTCGGGCCGGGCGGTGGTGTGCGGTTACGATGTGGTGGCCTCGCCGCATCTGGTCAGGCAGCAACTGGGGTACGTGTCCCAGGATGTGGCGGTGGACGAGAGCCTGACCGGCTGGGAGAACCTTTACCTGCAGGGGAGGCTGTATCACCTGGCACCGGCTGCGCTGCGGCAGCGCATTGCCGATGTCCTGGCCACCGTGGAACTGGAGGAACACGCCCACCGTCCGGTATCCACCTATTCCGGAGGGATGCGCAAGAGGCTGGACATCGCCGCCGGTCTCATCCATCGCCCCCGGCTGCTGTTTCTGGACGAGCCCACCCTGGGCCTGGACATCCAGACGCGCAGCCGCATCTGGGAATACATCCGGCGGATGCGAGACGAGCACGGCGTCACCGTGTTCCTCACGACCCACTATATGGAGGAGGCCGACCGCCTGTGCGATCGGGTGGCGATCATCGACCACGGGCAGATCGTGGCCCTGGACACTCCCGCAGCCCTGAAGCGTTCCCTCGGGGGCGACCTGATCACCATCCGCCTGGCGGGTGCGCCGGCCCGGCCCGATCTGGCCGCCGGAATGGCGGGCCTGCCCCTGGTGGAGTCGGTAAAACCCGGGGAGGACGGTGCTTTCCAGTTGGTGGTCCGGGAAGGAGAGAGGGCTACCCCGGTGCTGCTGGACTTCCTTTCCTCCCGGGGGGTGCAGGTGGAGTCGGTGGCCCTCAAGCGCCCCACGCTGGACGACGTCTTTCTGCGCTACACGGGGCGGCAGTTGCGGGAAGACGAGGGTGCGGCAAGTTACCAGCGCATGGTGAGGGCGGTAAGGAGGGTGCGGCGGTGAGCATGGGGAAAGCGTTTTCAGTCGCGGGCGGCACGCTGCTGGCTGACACCTGGTGGATATGCTGGCGGGAACTGAAGCGCCTGTGGGGGCAGAAGATCCGCATCCTGATGACCCTGATCCAGCCTCTCATCTGGCTGGCCCTGATGGGCAACATGTTCGAGCGGATAGCGGCCATACCGGGCTTCCCCGCCCGGTCTTATCTGGACTACATGGCGCCCGGGATAGTCACCATGGTCACCCTGTTCGGCGGCATTTTCGGGGGGCTGGGCGTGGTGTGGGACCGGCGGCTGGGATATCTCCAGAAGCTGCTGGCCGCCCCCATCTCTCGGGCGGCCGTTGTTACGGGCAAGATGCTGGCCATCGCCATCCAGACCGCCTTCCAGGCACTGGTGATATTCGGACTGGCCCTGTCCATGGGAGTCCATTTTGCGGCCGGGGTCCCCGGGGTGCCGGTCTTGGTCCTGCTGGCCGTACTGCTCAGCCAGGTATTTGCCGGGATTTCTCTGTGCCTGGGGGCGGTGCTCACCAGTCACGAGGCCCTGATGGCGGTGGTGAACTTCCTCACCATGCCCCTGATGTTCACTTCCAACGCCATGATGCCTCTCGACATGATGCCCCCGTGGCTGGCCCGGCTGGCCGTGCTGAATCCCCTGAGTTACGCCATCAATCCCATGCGCACCCTTTTCCTCAGCGGCTGGGACTGGGCAGGGCTGGTCCGGGGTGTCGTGGTCCTGGCCCTGGCCGGCCTGGCCATGACGGTGGCGGCATCCTCTCTGTTCCGCCGCAGCATCGCCTGAGGCCACGGGCCGAAGGTCCTGGCGACCGCGGTGATGGGAAAGGGGTGGCTGGGTCGTTCCACGGGCGGCCGCTACCTGCTGGCCGGCGAGGACGTGAGCAGGAAGGCCGACTCCCAGCTTGCCGAAATCCGCAACCGGCCATCGGTTTCGTCTTCCAGAATTACTACCTGCTTCCCCGTCTCACGGCGCTGGCCAATGTGGAAATCCCCCTCGTATGCCGGGGTGTGCCGGCGGCGTAACGCCTGGTGTTGCCAAAGGGGCCGGGCATCGGTATCCTAGAAGCGACCGCACGGCAGGGGGGTCGCTCGTTGGTTCCTTTTGTCAAGATGCACGGCCTGGGGAATGACTATGTGTTCGTGGATCTGGTGGCCCACGACCTCCCCGGTGTGGGGGAAGACGAGTTCCCGGTGCTGTCCCGGGCGGTGAGCGACCGCCACCGGGGAGTGGGCTCGGACGGCCTCATCCTGGTATTGCCCCCTGTGCAGGACGGGGGACCCTACCGGATGCGCATCTTCAACGCCGACGGTTCCGAGGCGGAGATGTGCGGCAACGGGGTGAGGTGCTTTGCCTTCTACCTGCACAGCCGGGGGTACTGCCGCGGGCCCGACTGCCAGGTGGACACCCTGGCGGGTCCTATCCACACCCGCATCCTGCACGTGGAAGCGGTGGGCGGGCAGCCCCGCTGGGCCCGGGTGCGGGTGGACATGGGTCCCCCCCGGGGATGGCGGGAACTGGCGGTCCCGGTGGCAGGCCGGGAATTCCGCATGATTGCGGTGTCCATGGGGAATCCCCACGCCGTGATCATGGATGGCTGGAGCGAGGAAGACTTCCCGGTGTACGGCCCCCAACTGGAAAGGCACCCCGCCTTCCCCCAGGGGACCAACGTGGAGTTCGTGCGTATCCGCCATCCCGGGGATGCGGGCGAGCGCGGCCACCTGGAGGTGCTGGTGTGGGAGAGGGGGTCGGGTCCCACCCAGGCCTGCGGAACGGGGGCGTGCGCGGCCGTGGTGGCGGCGGCTCTGCAGGGCAGGGCGGCCCGGCAGGCGCGGGTTTCTCTGCCCGGAGGAGACCTGGAGGTGGAGTGGTCCGCCGAGGGCAACGTGTACATGACGGGGCCGGCCCACGAGGTGTGCCGCGGGGAGTTCCTCTGGCCCTGATTTGGGGCGGCCGGGCTCAGCCGGCAGCAGTGGAGCGAGGATTTGGGAAGGGGTGCATGTCGATGCCGCAGGTAGCGCAGAGGATAGCAAGTATTCCGCCGTACCTTTTCGCCCGTATGGATAAGGTGCGCAAGGAACTGGTGGCCCGCGGGGTGGATGTGATCAGCCTGGCCATCGGAGATCCGGATGTGCCCACGCCCGGATACGTGGTGGACGCCCTCTACCAGGCAGCCCAGGACGCTTCCACTCACCGCTACCCGCCCTACGAGGGCCTGGCCGAATTCCGCCGGGCCATGGCCCGGCGGTACCGGGATAGGTTCGGGGTGGAACTGGACCCCGACCGGGAAGTGATGACGCTCATCGGTTCCAAGGAAGGCATTGCCCACCTGTTCTGGGCCTTCGTGGACCCCGGAGACGTGGTGCTGCTGCCGGATCCGGCGTACCCGGTGTACCGGACTCATGCCGCCCTGTGCGGGGCGCGCATCCACTCCATGCCCCTTTTGCCCGAGAACGGCTTCCTGCCCGACCTGGAGGCCATCCCGGAAGAGGTGGCGCGGGCAGCCAAGCTCATGTTCATTAACTATCCCAACAACCCCACGGCGGGCGTGGCCGACCTGGAATTCATGCGCAGGGCGGTGGATTTTGCCCGCCGGTACGATATTCTTCTCTGCCACGACGCTGCCTACGTGGAGAACACGTACGACGGCTACGTTGCCCCCAGCGTTCTGCAGGTGGACGGTGCCAAAGACGTGGCCATCGAGTTCTACTCGCTCTCCAAGCCCTTCAACATGACGGGATGGCGCCTGGGTGCTGCGGTGGGGAACGCTGAGGCGGTGGCCGGGCTGGGTGTCATAAAGACCAATACCGACTCGGGCCAGTTTGCCGCCGTGCAGCGGGCCGGGGTGAAGGCCCTCCTGGACAACCCTGATCATTTCATCGCCTCCATGAACGAGGTGTACCGCCAGCGCCGTGATCTGGTGGTGTCAACCCTGCGCGACCTGGGGTTTGACGTGCGGCCGCCGCGGGGCAGTTTTTACATCTGGTTGCGCGTACCCCAGGGATACACGGATGAGGAGTTCTCCGCCCACCTGCTGGAAAAGGCGGGCGTGATGGTCACTCCCGGGTCGGCGTACGGGGAAACCGGGCGTAGCTTCGTGCGTATTTCCCTCACCGTGCCCACCTCCCGCCTGGAGGAGGCCATGGGGCGCCTGCGGAACAGCCTCTGAGCGAGGGGCGGATGAACCGGGTGGGAGAGCCTGGCGTGCGCAGTATGAGCGGATACGGATGCGGGGAAGCCCAGGCGCGCGGATGGCGCGTCAGGGTGGAGGTGCGCAGCCTCAACCACCGGTTCCTGGATGTGGCCGTTCGTTTCCCCCGTTTTTGCCTGGCCCTGGAGGAGCGGGTCCGGGAAGTGGTGGGGCAGCGTCTGCAGCGCGGCCGGGTGGAGGTGTTCCTGACCGCCGAGCCCACGGTGGACCTGCCCCGCCAGGTGCGGGTGGACCGCGGCCTGGCCAGGGCCTACCACCATGCCCTGCAGGAACTTGCCCGGGTGCTGGCCGAGGAAATGGCTCCGGCAGCGGGTGAGGTGCCCGCGCGGGACGGCGCGACAATAATGGGTGAGCCGTCCGTACGGCAGGAGCGGGCCGTGATGGGCTGGTCGGCCGGTACCGGCCGGCCGGGGCCGGGAGAGTTGGTCTGGATCGCCCAGTTGCCGGGTGTGATGGAGCCCGCCGAAGCCCAGGTGGATGTGGAGGGGGTGTGGGCGGCTGCCCTCCCCGCCCTGGAGCAGGCCCTGGCTGCGGTGGAGGAAATGCGGGCCGCCGAGGGGGAGCGCCTGGGGACGGACATGGGCGCCAGGATAGCGCGGTTGCGGGAACTGGTGGCTCAGGTCCGGGCGCGAGCACCCCACCTGGAAGAGGAGTACCGGCAACGGCTGGTCAGGCGCCTCGGGGAACTGGCACCCCTGGTGGAACCGGCCCGGCTGGTGGCGGAGGTGGCTCTCCACGCCGAAAAGGTGAGCATCCACGAAGAACTGGTACGGCTATCGTCCCATCTGGAGGAGATGGGGCGCCTGCTGGCCGGAGACGAACCCGTCGGCCGGCGCCTGGACTTCCTGTTGCAGGAGGCGTTCCGGGAGGCCACCACCATGGCGGCCAAGGCCCAGGACGCTGCCGTCTCTGCCCTGGTGGTCGAGATTAAGGCAGAACTTGAGAAAATGCGGGAGCAGGGACAAAATGTGGTGTAGGGGCGGATGAAGCAGGGGAGGTCACCATGGAAATCAAGCTCGTCAACGTGGGATTTGGTAATATAGTGTCGGCCCACCGGATCGTGGCCATCGTGAGCCCGGAATCTGCGCCCATCAAGCGGATCATCGGTGAGGCCCGCGACCGGGGCCTGCTCATCGATGCCACTTACGGGCGGCGGACGCGGGCGGTGATCATCGCCGACTCGGGCCACGTGGTCCTGTCGGCAGTGCAGCCGGAGACGGTAGCCCACCGCGTGGGTGGTAAGGAAGCGGTTGAGGAGCCGGCGGAATCCCCGGGCAGGGAGTGACGGCTCGTCCATGGATACGGGACTGCTGGTGGTTCTTTCCGGGCCTTCGGGGGTAGGCAAGGGTCGGGTGAGGGAGGCCCTGAGTGCCGAGATGCCCGACCTGGTATATGCGGTATCGGCTACCACGCGGGATCCCCGGCCGGGCGAGGTGGACGGGGTCCACTATCATTTCCTGAGCGAAGAGGAATTCCGCCGTCGCCTGCAGGGGGGCGAGTTCGTGGAGTGGGCCAACGTGTATGGTCACCTCTACGGCACCCCGGGCGAGCCGGTGCGACGCTTGCTCCGGGAAGGCCGCACGGTGATCATGGAGAAGGACGTGCAGGGCGCGCGCACCCTCCGGGGTGTGTTCCCCGAGGCCGTGTTCGTGTTCCTGCTACCCCCGTCGGTGGAAGAACTGTGGCGGCGCCAGGAAGGGCGGGCGACGGAGACGGAGGAGAGCCTGGCACGGCGCCGACATGCGGCTGCGGCGGAACTGGCCGAGGTGGAGTGGTATGATTATGCGGTGGTGAATGACGATCTGGACCGGGCGGTCGCCGCCGTCAGGGCCATCATCACCGCCGAAAGATGCAGGGTGAGGCGGGTACTCCCCCGCCTGAATCTCCCCTGGTTGCCGGAGAGCCCCCGCGGTGAAGGGGCCGGCAGCCGGGGATGCGGCGCAGGGCTGCGCCACTGTCCTATACGAGTCAGTGGGTTGAAGGAGAGGTGAGGCCGTGAACCTGGTCGATCTGCCCCTCGAGCAACTGCTTCCCTACGTGGACGCCAAGTACACCCTGGTATCGCTGGCGGCCAAGAGGGCGCGGGAACTGCTGGAAGGGCATCCTCCCCTGCTGGTGAGTCGTTCCAGCAAGCCGGTCACAGTAGCCCTGGAGGAAATAGCGAGCGGGCTCATCACCTACCGGCGCGAGGTTGCGCGGATGAAGTAGGTGGGCCGCCGCGGGAGGGGGGCGAATGGTGGTGTCCCCTGAGGAACTCAGGACAGGCGAGCCTGGAGGTGAGGAGTCCCGCAGGGAAGCCGGCAGCGGCACGGCCAGAGGGGCGGCGTCCCCGCAGCCGGCCCTGGCGGGGAAGGTGGTGGTGGTGGGCATCACCGGCGGGATCGCCGCCTACAAGGCGGTAGAGGTGGTGAGCCGTCTCCGCCAGCTGGGTGCGGACGTGCACGTGGTGATGACCCGCGCCGCCACCAGGTTCGTGACGCCCCTCACCCTCCAGACGATCTCCGGGAACCCGGTGGTCACCCGCCTGTTTTCCCGGGTGACCCGCTGGAACGTGGAGCACGTGGCGCTGGCGGAGCGGGCGGATCTCTTGCTGGTGGTTCCCGCCACCGCCAACGTGGTGGGGAAGGTGGCGGCCGGTATCGCCGATGACTTCCTGACTACCACCATCATGGCCTGCCGGGCCCCCGTGGTCTTCTGCCCTTCAATGAATTTTCGCATGTACGAGAATCCCGTGTTTCAGGGCAACATGGCCCGGCTCAAGGAGCTGGGGTACCATTTCATACCCCCCGAGACGGGGTGGCTGGCCGAGGGGACGGTGGGGGTGGGCAGGCTGCCCCAGCCTGCCCGCATCGTGGAGCGGGTGGTGGCAATGCTTGCTGCGCCGGCGTGCCGGCTCGCTAGCGCTGGAGCGGCCATCCCAAGGGCGGACGAACCTGCGCGGGAGTCCGGGTCGGTCAGAGCGGCGGAGCCCGCCGGGGACGTCGGGGCTGTGGGTGTGCCGGCGGGCGACCTGGCAGGACGGCGGGTGCTGGTCACGGCCGGTCCCACCCGGGAGATGATCGATCCCGTGCGGTTCATATCCAACCCCTCATCGGGGAAGATGGGGTATGCCCTCGCCCGCGCCGCGCGGGCCCGGGGTGCCGGTGTGGTGCTGGTGTCGGGCCCCGTGGAGCTGCCACCGCCGGAGGGAGTAGATCTGGTGCGCGTTACCTCTGCCGAGGAGATGTACCACGCGGTCATGGAGAGGCTGCCGGGCGTTCACCTGGTGCTCAAGGCGGCAGCGGTGGGCGACTGGCGTCCCCGCCGGGTGTACCCGTGCAAAGTGAAGAAGGAGGATAAGGCGGGCTGGTTGCTGGAACTCGAGCCCACCCCTGACATCCTGGCGGAAGTGGGCAGGCGGAAAGGGAACACGGTGGTGGTGGGGTTCGCCGCCGAGACGGACGACATCGACCGCCACGCCCGGGAGAAGATCGCGCGCAAGAACCTGGATTTACTCGTGGTGAACGACGTGAGCCGGCCCGGGATGGGTTTTGCCAGCGACGACAATAAGGTGACGTTGTACTGGCCCGACGGGACCACCGAAGATCTTCCCCTGATGAGCAAGGAGGAACTGGCTCATCGCATCCTCGACCGTGTTGTCCCCCTCCTGGAATCACGCCGCGGTGAGTGAATTGGACGAAGGGGATTACGTCGAAGTTGTCCTGGACGACGCCCCCCCGCGGGCGGGCGGGATGTGGACTTACCTGGTCCCGCCCTGCCTGAAGGGATGCCTGGCAGTGGGGCAGCGGGTGGAGGTGCCGTTCGGGGGCCGGGTTATGGAAGGCACCGTGGTGGGACCGGGCCGGCCTCCGCACCGGGCGGAAGTCCGCCCTGTGCTGGGCCTTGTTCCCGGCCGGGTGGCTTTACCCCCGGAACTGGTGAGCCTGGCCCTGGCCCTGGCGGGACTGTACATGTGCCCGCCGGCAGCGGGACTGCGGGCCGTATCTCCTCCCGCCCTCCGGGTTGAGGAGCGGGGGACGGTACGCCTGCTGGTTCCGGCCGGGGAACTGCAAGTCCGGGTCGCCTCGCTTCGGTCCCAGCGGGCGAAAAAGCTGGCAGGGATCCTCCTGACCGCGCCGCGCCGGCGGAGTTGGCCGCTCGGGGACCTGGAGGAGGCCTGGGAGGAAGGGCCGCGCTCGCTGCAGGAGACGCTGCGCATAATGTCCCGGCACGGACTGGTGCAGGTGGTGAGGTCGCGCCGGGGAGTTGCTGCCACCCGGGGGACCCTGCCGTCCGAGCCCGCGCCTGGCGCGGCCGCGGTGTCGTCCACCCCAGGGGCGGCGCCACGGCGCGAGGCGGCGGAGACGGTGGTGCTCTTGGGCGGAGATGCCTACGGCCGGGCGGAGATCTACCTGGGCACGGTGGAGGAAGCCCTGTCCCGGGGCGAAGCGGCCATCGTACTGGCACCGGAGATCGAGCAGGTGGACAGGCTGGCCCGCTGGTGGGGTGCTCGGCTGGGAGGGCGCCTGGCGGTGCTCCACGCCGGGCTCACCCCCGCCCGCAGACAGGCGGCCTGGTTATCCCTCGTCCGGGGTGGGGCACGGGTGGCCCTGGGCACCCGGTCGGCGGTTTTTGCTCCCGTTTCGACCCCCGCTCTGGTGGTCGTGGAAAGGGAGCACGACGACGCCTATAAACAGGAGGAAATGCCCCGTTACCACGCCGCCCGGGTAGCCATGATGCGCCCCGTGGGCCAGGTGGTGCTGGGGAGTAGCACGCCCCGGCTGGAGACTTTCTTCCGGGCCGAACGGGGGGAGTACCGCCTGCGGGAGTTGCCCCGCCCGCCGCTGCCCCCGGTGACGGTGGTGGACCTGCGGTCGGCGGCAGGTCGTCCCCCGCGGGGTAACCTGAGCGGCCCCATGAGGGCCGCCCTGGCCCGCGTGGTGGCCCGGAGGGAGAGGGCGGTGCTGTTTCTCAACCGCCGGGGATATGCGGGGGCCGTGGCCTGCCGGGAGTGCGGCCAGGCCCTGGGATGTCCGCGCTGCCGGGTTTCCCTGGTGTATCACCGCCGTGGATTGATGTACTGTCACCTGTGCGGCTTTTCCCGTCCCGTGCCCGACTTCTGCCCCTTTTGCGGAGGGCGGGGGCTGGGCCTGTTCGGGGTGGGGACCCAGAAGGTGGAGCAGGAAGTGGAGCGCTTTTTGCCGGGGACGCCCGTCTTCCGCCTGGATGCGGACGCGGCATCCCGTCCCCAAGAAGTGGAGGCCGTGTGGAAAGCGTTTCTTGCCCATCGCCCGGCCGTGCTCGTGGGCACCCGGATGGTGGCCGGGGGAGCGGAATTCCCCGATCTGGGCCTGGTGGGGGTGGTCAACGCCGACGTGGGGTTGCACCTGCCTGACTTCCGGGCGGCGGAGCGGACCTTCTCCGTCCTGTATGACCTGGCGGAGATGGCGGTCGATTGGGGCGGTGAAGTGATCGTGCAGACGTATCATCCCGATCATCACGTGATCCGGGCAGCGCGGGCCCACGACTACAGGGATTTCTACCGGGAAGAGATCTGCCTGCGCGAGGAACTCGGGTACCCGCCCTTTTCCCACCTGGTACGGGTGATATGCGCGGCTCCGGCAGAGCAGGAGGCCCGGCGGGCGGTGGAGGACATCTGCCGGCACCTGCCCCCCGCCCCGGGGGTGGAGGTGCTGGGGCCCGCGCCAGCGCCGCTCTCGCCGTTGAAGGGCATGTTCCGCTGGGTGGTGGTCTTGAAGAGCCGGGAGCCTCAGGGCGCCCATGCTCCCCTGGAGGATGCGCTGGGGCGGGCCCGGGTCGAGGGACGCCGGGGGGTGCGGCTTACCGTGGACGTGGATCCTTATGATATGCTTTAAGGGGGTGGAGGCGGGGCCGTATGGCATCCGGAGAGATAAGGTGTGATCCTGATCCCGTGTTACGAAAGGTGGCCAAACCCGTGCGGCGGGTGAACCGCCAGGTGCGGGATCTCCTGGACGATATGCTGGTGGCAATGCGCCGGGCGCGGGGGGTGGGGCTGGCGGCGCCCCAGGTGGGTATCTCCCGGCGGGTAATCGTGGTGGACGTGGGCGACGGGCCCATCGAACTCATCAATCCCGAGATTGTCCACGCCGAGGGCAGCGAGACAGCGGTGGAGGGGTGCCTGTCCGTGCCAGGGCTGGTGGGGGAAGTGCCCCGCTATGAGAAGATCACTGTGAGCGGGCTCGACCGGCACGGCCGCCAGATCTGGGTGGAAGCGGAGGGGCTCCTGGCCCGGGCCATGCAGCACGAGATCGACCACCTGAACGGTATCCTCTTCGTGGATCGGGCCGTGGAGGTGCGCGAGGTAATGCCGGCGCCCCGGGTAGTATTCCTGGGGACGGGGGAGTTTGCCCTGCCCACTCTGGAGGCGCTGCAGGCAGAATGCGATCTGGTGGCCGTGGTCACCCGTCCGGACCGGCCCCGGGGGAGGGGCCTGGTTCCGGGGGCACCCCCGGTGAAGGAAAGGGCCCGGGATCTGGGGATCGAGGTGCTGCAGCCCGCCTCCCTGGGGGCGGAGGAATTCCTGGCCGAGGTGCGGGCCCTGGAGCCGGATTACCTGGTGGTGGCCGATTTCGGCCGTATCCTTCCCGCTTCCCTTCTGGGGGTGGGCAAGGCAGTGGTCAACCTGCATCCCTCGTTGCTGCCCCGCTGGCGGGGCCCGGCGCCCATCGAGCGGGCCATCATGGCGGGTGACCGGGTGACCGGGGTGACTACCCTGTACGTCTCGGAACGGGTCGATGCGGGGGACATCATCCTCCAGAAAGAGGTACCCATATCTCCCGAAGATACCGGGGGGAGCCTGCGGGCACGGCTGGCCCGGGAGGGAGCGGAACTGGTGGTGAGCACGCTGCATCTGCTGATCAAGGGGCAGGCCCCCCGCCGGGCGCAGGACGAATCCCTGGCCACTTACGCCGCCCCCATTACGGCGGCGGACGAGGTGCTGGACTGGACCAGGCCCGCGGATGACGTGGTAAATCACGTGCGTGCCCTGGCCCCTTCACCGGGGGCACGTACCCGGTGGGCAGGACGTCATTTAAAGGTGGGGCGGGCCCGCGTGTACACGCCCGCAGCCGCGGCGGTGGGCTCTCCTGGGCAGGTTGTGGCCCACACGGACGAGGGATTTGTGGTGGCTTGCGGCAGGGGAGCCGTAGAAGTACTGGAAGTGCAGCCGGAAGGGCGACGCTGGATGCCCGCAGCGGACTTCCTGCGGGGTTACCGCTTGCAGGTAGGAGAATTCGTGGGAAAGGAGGAGACCTGATTTGTACTGGGGATACGGTGTGGACGCCGGCCTCTTGCTGTTCGTGCTGCCCGCGTTTATCTTTTCCCTCTATGCTCAGGCGCGGGTGACCGCCACCGCCCAGCAGTTTTCCCGGGTGATGGCCTCCGTTGGTAAGACCGGGGCCCAGGTGGCGGAGGAACTGCTCTGGCGGGCGGGAATAAGGGACGTGCGGGTGACCAGGACCCCGGGGGTGCTCAGCGACCACTACGATCCCCGCCAGCGCGTCCTGCGCCTTTCCCCCGCCGTGCACGACGGCTTTTCCATCACTGCCCTGGGGGTGGCCGCCCACGAGGTGGGCCATGCCATCCAGCACGCGGTGGGTTACGGTCCCCTGGCCCTGCGCAACCGCCTGGTGCCGGTGGTGAGCTTCAGTTCCCAGGCCGCCATCCCCCTGTTCTTCGTGGGGCTCATCGTGGGATCGGGATCCCTCATGAACCTGGGGCTGATCCTGTTCCTGGGTGCGGTGGTGTTCACCGCCATCACCCTCCCCGTGGAGTACAACGCCAGCTCCCGCGCCCTGGCCGAGTTGGAGGTAGGGGGATATCTGCGCACGGAGCGAGAAGTGCGGGGTGCCCGGGCGGTGCTGAACGCCGCCGCCCTCACCTACGTGGCGGCCCTGGCGATGGCGGTGGCCCAGCTGCTGCGCATGTTCATGCTGGCCCGCAGCCGGGAGGACTGAGGTGCCTGCCACCGCTGGCCGGGAACTGGCCCTGCGCATCCTGGGGGAAGTCGAAAAGGGTGCTTACGCCGACGTGGCTTTTGACCGCTTGAGCCGCTGGGAGAAAGACCCCCGGGAGCGCGCGTTTGCCCAGGAACTGGCCTACGGGGTGGTACGCCACCTCCTCACAATAGACCGTACCCTGGCCCGTTACCTGCGCCACCCCCTGGAGAAGTTGCCAGTCCCCATCCGCAACAGTTTACGCCTGGGGGCCTACGAGCTTATGTTCGCCGAGGGGGCGGCCTACGCGGCCGTGTCCCAGGCGGTGGAGCTGGCTCGCACCCACGGTCATGCGGGCACGGCCTCCCTGGTCAATGCCGTGCTGCGCAGGGTGGCGCAGGATCCCCGCCCCCCGGCTCTCGACCGGGAGGCGGGGGACGTGGGTCGCATCTCCCTCACTTACTCTTGCCCGGAGTGGCTGGTGCGGCGGTGGGTTGCCAGGCTGGGGGCGGGGGAAGCTGAGGCCCTGTGCGCGGCCATCAACCGTACCCCTCTTTTGGTGGGGCGGTGCAATGTCACCCGCATCGGGCCCGCCGAACTGCTCTCCCGCCTGGAAAAGGAGGGAGTGCGGGCCCGGCCGGGACGTTATCGCCCTGAGTGCTTTGTCCTGGAGGAGAGTCCGGTGCCCGTGGCGGAACTGCTGTCATTCCGGGAGGGGTTATTCTCCCTCCAGGACGAGGGGTCCGCCCTGGTGGCACCCGTGCTCGATCCCCACCCCGGCGAGCGGGTGGTGGATGCGTGCAGCGCCCCGGGCACCAAGACTGCCCACCTGCTGGAACTTATGGGGGGGCGGGGGGAAGTGCTGGCGGTGGACGTCAACCCCCGGCGGCTACGCCTGGTGGAGGAGGGTTGCATCCGCCTGGGGCTGGGGACGCTGCACACCGTGGCCGGAGATGCCCGGCGCCTGGGGGAACTGTTGCCTGCCGCCTGGGAAGGCCGGGCCGACCGCATCCTGGTGGATGCCCCCTGTTCGGGGCTGGGCGCGGTGGCCAGGCGGCCCGACCTGCGTTGGCGGCGCAGTGAAGCCGATCTGCGTACCCTGGCCGGGTTGCAGGGGGAAATCCTGGACGGGGCCGCCGCTGCCCTGGCCCCGGGGGGAGTGCTCGTCTATTCCACCTGCACTACGGAGCCGGAGGAAAACCAGCAGGTGGTGGAGTCTTTCCTGGCCCGGCACCCCGAGTTCACGCCGGACCAAATTGCCCTGTGGGTTCCTTCCGCGTTGCGGGAAGAATGCGGGGACGGATGGTTGCAGCTCTGGCCCCACCGGCACGGTGTGGACGGTTTTTTCATATGCCGGTTGCGCAAGGGTGGAGAGGGATAGAGCATCGAAACAGAGAACTTGTGGGAGCGGGGGTGAAAGGGTGAGGGCCTGGGCTGCCAGCGACACCGGGTTGGTGCGTGCCCGCAACGAAGACGCCTACATGGTTCTCGAACTTGGGGATGGGCTGGCCTGCGCGGTGGCAGACGGGCTGGGGGGGATGCAGTCGGGGGAGGTGGCGGCTGCCCTGGCCGTGGAGGTGGTGAGGGAACGGCTGGCGCAGCACCGGGGGACAGCGGTGCCGGAGGTGCTGCGCGATGCCATCTGGGCCGCCCACCACCGCATTCAGGAAGTGGGGCTTGCCCGCCGGGAGCCCATGGCCAGTACCCTCACCCTGGCCGTGCTCACTCCCGGGCTGGTGATCATTGGTCACGTGGGGGACAGCCGCGCTTATCTCTTCCGTCCCGGCCGCGCGGATGAGGGTACCGCGGGGCCGGGGAGCGGGAAGACGGAAAGAATAGGGGTTCTGAGGCAACTCACCCGAGACCACTCCCGGGTGGGGGAAATGGTGTGGCGGGGGGAACTCACGGAGGCTCAGGCACGTTGCCATCCCCAGCGTCACCTGCTCGACCAGGCGGTGGGGGCAGGGGACCGGCTTCATGTGGATTTGCTGCAGAAGGAACTTGAGCAGGGGGACGTCGTCCTCCTGTGCACGGATGGTCTCACTGCAGTGGTTGATTCTTCTGAAATCGCCTGGGTGCTGGCGCAGGGGGACCTTCCCCTGGCCGCCGGCCGGTTGGTGGAAATGGCGAATCGGCGGGGTGGACCCGATAATGTGACAGTGGTGGTGGCGGAGGCACGTTGGGAGGACAATCGTTGATCGGCAGGAAGCTGGCTGGTCGCTATCAGGTGGTGGAGCGGCTGGGTGCGGGCGGCATGGGGGTGGTGTACCGGGCCGAAGACACCTGGCTGGGCCGTACCGTGGCCATCAAGGTCCTGCGCCCGGAACTGGCCGCCGACGCCGACTTCCTGCGGCGGTTCCGGCGGGAGGCCAAAGCGGCGGCCTGCCTGTCCCATCCCAACATCGTGAGCCTGTTCGATGTGGGTCAGGACGGGGACCTCCACTACCTGGTCATGGAGTATGTGCCCGGCCATACCCTGGAGCAGCGCCTGGACCGGGGGCCTCTCCCTCCGGGGGAGGCGGTGCGGGTGGCTTCCCTGGTGGCGGCGGCCCTGGAGCACGCCCACTCCCATGACGTCGTCCACCGGGACATCAAGCCTCAGAACATCCTGCTGGCGCCGGGGGGACAGGTTAAGGTCACCGACTTCGGCATTGCCCGCGCCGGGGTAGCCTCTACGGTGACCCACCCCGGTGCCATCGTGGGTTCGGTGCATTACCTGGCCCCCGAGCAGGTGCAGGGGGCGCCGGGAGACCAGCAGGCGGACGTGTACGCCCTGGGCGTGGTGCTCTACCGCATGCTCACAGGGCGGCTCCCCTTCGAGGGGGAGAACCCCATCAGCGTGGCCCTGAAGCACGTGCACGAACAACCTGTTCCCCTGCGCCGTTTGGCACCCCGGACCCCGCCCGGGCTGGAAAAGGTGGTCATGCGGGCGCTCCGAAAGGATCCGGACGAGCGGTATGCGTCCGCCGGGGAGTTGCTGGCCGACCTGCAGGGGGTGGCTGCCCAGTCGGGGGTGGCCTCTGTCCGGGGGGGTGAGGCTGTGATTGGGGAGCACAACCTGCGTCCGGTGCGCCACCAGCGGGTGACCAGGCGTCCTCGCCTGGTGTCCTGGGTCCTCTTCACGATCCTGGTCTTGGGCCTGTTGGCGTACGGCGGCTACGCCTTCTCGCGGTGGTGGTACGTGCCCACCCTCACCACTCCCAACGTGCTCAGGATGGATCTGGCTTCTGCCCAGGAGCAACTGCGCTCCCAGGGGTTGCAATACGAAGTGGTGGGGCAGCTATATTCCTCCGAGGTGGAGGTGTCTCACGTCATCAACCAGGATCCCGACCCGGGGGAACCGGTGAAAAAGGGTGGAATGGTCAAACTCTGGATCAGCCTTGGCCCCGAGTTCGTCAAGGGTGGGGTGCCTGCCGTGGAGGGGAAGACGCTGCGGGAGGCACAGGAGATCCTGCGTTCGGTAGGGCTGGAGGCCAGGGCCACGTATCGCTACCACGACACCCAGCCCAGGGATACTGTCATATCCCAGCGCCCCCGGGCGGGGGACCCCGCCGTGAAGGGGTCTGCCGTGGACCTGGAGGTTTCCTCGGGACCGGAGCCCAAGCCCACCCAGGTGCCGTCGGTCTACGGACTCACCGTGGAACAGGCCTCCTCCCGGCTCAAGGAGGCGGGGTTGGCGCTGGGCGCGGTGGAGGAAGTACCCAATGCCTTGCCGCGGGGGACGGTGTGCGGGCAGGAACCCGCGGCCGGGGAGACGGTGCCCCAGGATACGGTGGTCAATATCAAGCGCAGCAAGGGTACTTCCCTGCCCGTCCACCGTTCTCTGGTGCTGGTCTCCGTCCCCGGTAAGGTCGAGGAGACCCACCTCGTCCAGGTGGTGGTGACGGACGAACTGGGCACCGCAGTGGTTTTCTCCGGCCAAAGGCCGGGAGGTTCCGATTTCCCGGTGGTGGTGACCTGGGCGGGGGCACAGGCGGCGGTGAAGACCATGTGCGACGGACAGGTGGTTTACGAGGGGGTACTGAAGTAGGAGCGGTCGGTTGTGCGCGGGCAGGTACTGGGTTGTTACGGCGACCGGGTGGCGGTGCGCCTAGAGGGAGGGGAAGAACTGAGTTGCCGCCTGCGGGGCCGCCTGCGCCGGGAGGCCCTGGGTGTGGTAGCAGGTGACCTGGTCCGGGTGGGCGGGAGCCGGGCGGCTCCGGTCGTGGAGGAAGTGTTTCCCCGCCGCAATCTGCTGGATCGGCCCGTGGTGGCCAACGTGGACCAGGTCCTGGTGGTGTTTTCTTACCGGGACCCGCCCCTGGACCTGGGGCACGTGGGCAGGGTCCTCGTGGCGGCGGAGAAGGCCGGTGTGGGCGCGGTGGCGGTGCTCAGCAAGGCCGACCTGCTGGAAGAAGGAGAGCGTTCCCAGGTGCGGGATCTCTTCCGGGCCGTTCCCTATCGGCTGGTGGTGACCAGCGCTGTCACGGGGGAAGGACTGGACGAGCTGCGGCCGCTGCTCCACGGCAGGGTTTCCGTGCTGGCCGGTCAGAGCGGGGTGGGGAAATCCCGCCTGCTCAACGCGCTGCGACCCGGCCTGGCGCTGGCCACCGGGGAAATTTCCCCCCGCGTGCGGCGCGGTCGCCACACCACCCGCCTGGCCCGTCTGCTGGACGTGAACGGAGGGATGGTGGCCGATACCCCCGGTTTTTCCCGCCTGGATCTCGCCGGTGTGGACCGGCGGGAACTGGCGGCCCTGTTCCCGGAAATGCTGGAACTGGCACCGCATTGCCGCTTCGCGGATTGCTACCATCGGGCCGAGCCGGATTGCGCGGTGCGGGAGGCGGCGGAACAGGGGCGCGTGGCTCCCTGGCGCTACCGGCTGTACCTTGAGTTGCTGGGTGAAATCGAGGAGGCTTTACCCTGGTGAGCGACGTTAAGGTGGCTCCTTCGCTGCTGGCGGCCGACTTTGCCCACCTGGGCCGGGCGGCCCGAGCGGCGGAGGAAGCGGGTGCCGATCTCCTGCATATTGACGTCATGGACGGGTGTTTCGTCCCCCCCATCACGGTGGGACAACAGGTGGTGGCTGCCATCAGGCCGCTCGTGCGCATTCCCCTGGATGTCCACCTCATGGTGGTCAACCCCGAGCGGCACCTGGCCTCTTTTCGGGAGGCGGGCGCGGACATAATAACGGTGCACGCGGAGACCTGCCCCCATCTGCACCGCGTGCTGGGGGCGATCAGGGAGCTGGGAGCCCGGGCGGGCGTGGCCTTCAATCCCGCCACTCCCATTGATGTGCTCACGTACGTGGGGGATTTGGTGGATGTGGTGCTGGTGATGACCGTGAACCCGGGCTACGGGGGCCAGGCCCTCATTGCCGCCGCCCTGAACAAGGTGGAAGCGGTGTCGCGCCTGCGCGAGCGAGGGCTGCGGGCGGAAATCGAAGTGGACGGTGGCATCAATCCCGAGACCGCACCCCTGGCCCGGCGAGCCGGGGCCACCATCCTGGTAGCCGGTACCGCGGTGTTCGGTGCCCCCGACTACGCTGCCGCCATCCGGGCTCTCCGAACCCCGCCCGCCGGAGCGGGAATATAATGTGAGGGACCTGGGCATGAGGGAGGATGGAGCTGGTGATCAGGTTCAGCGTGTACAGGGTTCCCCGCGCCCTGGGGCCCATAATACGCATCCTGGTACGCGCGTTGGGTCGCCGGGCCGCCTGACCGATTACCTGGTCAGGGCGGTGGTCAAGGATCCCCCTCTGGTTGCCCTGGCCGTCCGCCTCACCGGGGCCGTCCAGGAGGCCCGTCGCCGTCACCGGACCTCCGCCCTGGCCACGGCCGCCCTGGGGCGGGCACTGGCCGGGGCGGCCCTGCTGGCGTCCACCCTGAAGGGGGAAGAGAGTATCACCATCCGGGTGGTGGGAGATGGTCCCCTGGGAGGGATCATTGCGGAAGGCCGGGCCGGCGGGGCGGTGCGGGGCTACGTGGAAAACCCCGCGGTCGAGCTTCCTCCCACCCCGGACAACAAGCTGGACGTCGGCCGGGGGGTGGGGCGGGGGTACGTGTACGTCACCAGGGACATGGGGCTGAAGGAGCCCTACACGGGGCGAGCTCCCCTGGTGAGCGGGGAGATTGCCACCGACCTGGCTTACTACCTGGCTACCTCCGAGCAGACCCCCTCTGCGATGGCCCTGGGTGTACTGGTGGAACCGAGCGGGAAGGTGCGCGCCGCGGGAGGCCTGCTGGTCCAGGTGCTCCCGGGAGGCCCGGGACCCGAGGAGTTGCAACAACTGGAGACGAGTCTGGGGCGGCTCCCCGCGCCGAGCAGCCTGATAGAACAGGGAAAGACCCCCGAGGAGATCATCCTGGGGGTCCTTTCCGCTTACCCGGTCCTGTTTACGCCGCCTCAACCCGTTTTCTACCGCTGCCGGTGTACGCGGGCGCGGCTCTTGGAGGCCCTGGCCACCGTCGATCTGAACGATGCAGCCGCAGACGAAATCCTGGAGGCCCGCTGCCATTTTTGCGGCCGTACTTACCGGGTGCCGGTGGAAGAAATCAGGGCCTGGGTCAAACGGCCCGCTGCACCTTCCCCGCCTTGAGGCAACTGGTGCATACCAGGGCCCGGCGCACCCGCCCGTCATGTACGATGCGGATCTTCTGCAGGTTGGGGTTCCAACGCCTCTTGGTGCGCCGGTGGGAGTGGCTGATCTGGAACCCTACCCAGGCGTCTTTCCCACACACAACGCATTTGCGGCCCATAGCGCATTCTCCTTTGACACGAGAGTCCGTCCCATTTTAGCATGGGATTGCTCGGGTGTCCACCAGCTCACGCAGTACGTGTAGCGCTCACCGAGCACCATCCGGGGGCTGATGCCGAGGAGGGCAGATGATTTGCCTTATGAGGTGACCAACCGGCTGGGCAAGGTGGTCTGGAGCGATGAGGCCATCGCCACCCTGGCGGGTGCCGCTGCCAGCGAGTGCCCGGGGGTGGCGGGGATGGCAGCCCGGGGAGTGGGGGCCGGGCTGGCCGAACTGCTGGGGCGGGAGAGCCTGGCCCGCGGCGTGGAGGTTTCCGTGCGGGGAGGAAAAGTGCATCTGACCTTGAACATCATGGTTGGATACGGCAACCGTATCCCCGCGGTGGGCCGCGAGGCGGCCGAGCGGGTATGCCGGGCGGTGCAGGAGGCCGGGATTCCGGTGGGCCACGTTACCGTGCATGTACAGGGCGTACGCGTCTAGAAGAGCTTGCCGGACCCGCCAGTCGCCCTGTGGGGGGAGCAGAGCGTGCCGGGACGCATCGGGGGATGGGACCTGCGCCGGATGATAGGCCTGGCCACCAGGTACCTGGAGAGGCACCGGGCCGAGGTGGATCAGCTCAACGTATTCCCCGTTCCTGACGGGGATACGGGCACCAACCTCCTGCTCACCATGCGCTCGGCCCAGGCCGAGATGGAAAAAGTGGGATCGTCGTCTCTGGATGAGGTGAGCGGCGCCCTGGCCCGGGGCTCGCTGCTGGGAGCTCGGGGCAACTCGGGGGTGATCCTTTCCCAGATATTCCGGGGCCTGGCCCGCACCTTCGAAGGGAAGCGGGAAGCGGACGGGCTCGACCTGGGTCTGGCTTTGCAGGAAGGTGTGCAGGCGGCATACCGGGCGGTTGTCCGCCCCGTGGAGGGCACCATCCTCACGGTGGCGCGGGAGGCCGCCCGCCGCGCGGTGGAAGTTGGCCGGCGCACGCGGGACGCGGTGGCCGTTCTGCGGGAGGCCTGGACCGTCGCCCGCGAAACCCTGGGGCGCACGCCGGACCTCCTGCCGGTGCTGAAGAAAGCCGGCGTGGTGGATGCCGGGGGACAGGGCCTGGTTTACATCCTCGAGGGACTGCTGGCCGCCCTGGTGGGTGAAGAAGGGTTCGCCCAGATGGTGGAACCCGAGCCCGTGAGTGTGGCTGTGCCCGGGTATGCGGGACCTTCTCCCTACGATCTGGTGGCTACCATCCGGGGAAAGGGCAAGTGGTCCCGCCTGCGCCAGGATCTGCAGGCGCTGGGAGACTCCCTGGTGCTGGCCGAAGACAACGACGTGGTCCGCATTCACATCCACACCGCCTGTCCTGACCGGGTGCTCGCCCTGCTTGTGGACCAGGGGTTGGTGGAGGCGCGCGTGGAGGACATGCGCCTGCAGGTGGCGAGCCTCGCTCCGGCTGCCGAGGGTCAACCGGAAACCGGGGTAGCGGTGGTGGCCGTGGCACCTGGAGAGGGCTGGGCGGAGATACTGGGCAGTTTGGGCGTGGTGGTGGTGCCGGGAGGTCCCACCATGAACCCCAGCGCCAGCGAACTGCTTGAGGCGGTGGGGCAGACCTCGGCCCGGGAGGTCATCATACTCCCCGGGCATCCCAACGCCTGGGCGGTAGCCCGCCAGGTGGCATCTCTCAGCCGTGTTCCCGTGCAGGTGGTCCCCGCCCTGTCCGGTCCCCAGGTGATGGCGGCTGCCCTCGCCTTCAACCCCGACCTTGGGGCCGGCGAGAACGTCCGCTGCATGCAGGCCGCCGTCGGCGGGGTGAAGACGGCTCAGGTCGCGCGGGCGGTGAGGGATTCTGCAGCGGGAGAAGTGCCCGTACGCAGGGGTGATGCGGTGGGGTTCCTGGAGGATCAACTGGTGGTGGCGGCTCCCACCTGCGAGGAGGCCGTGCTGGCGCTGCTGGAGCGGGCGGTCACGGGTAGCAGCACTGCGGTTACCCTGTTTTACGGGGCGGGCGTAGAGCCGCCGGCCGCCGCCCGGGTAGCGGACCGGGTTCGGGCGCGGTATCCCCAATTGCTGGTTGAGGTGCATTACGGAGGACAACCCCTGCACCATTACGTGATATCCGTGGAGTGAGGGTTTTGACCGAACAGGGACTCGGCATGCCCCTGCGCTTCTGCAAAGGGGTGGGACCGGCGCGGGCGCGGGAACTGGCCCGCCTGGGCCTGCGCACGGTAGAGGATCTGCTCTTTTATTTCCCCAGGCGCCACGAGGATCGGCGGGAGCTGTGTCCCGTGGCACGCCTTCGCCCGGGCGAGGTGCACACGGTGCGGGGGGTCGTGTCCTCCATCGAAGAGCGGCGCCCGCGGCCCGGCCTTTCCCTGCTCAGGGTGGGCATAAGCGACCGCAGCGGTACCCTGTGGGGGACCTGGTTCAACCAGCCCTTTCGCAAGAACCAGTTCCGTCGGGGCATGACGGTCATATTCTCCGGGCGGGTGGAACGGCGGTTCGGGGAGTGGCGCATGGACAACCCCGAGTACGAGGTGGAAACGGGGGCGGATCCCCTGCACGTGGGGCGCCTGGTCCCGGTTTATCCCCTTAAAGAGGGCATTTTCCAGCGTCCCCTGCGCGCCCTGGCCAAAGAGGTGGTGGACCAGTTCGCGCCCCTGGTTCCCGAGGTCTTGCCCCCCGAGGTACGGGAGAGTGCCGGCCTGGTCCCTGCCGCCACCGCCATCCGGGACATGCATTTCCCCACTGACGAGGCCAGCCTGGAGGCTGCCCGCCGCAGGCTTGCCTTCGAAGAGTTGTTCCTCTTGCAGCTTGCCATCGCCCTGCAGAAGCGCCAGGTCAAGGAGCGGCAGGGGATCAGTCATCCCCCCGATGGTGAGCTGCTGGAGCGCTTTCGCCGTTGCCTGCCTTACCGCCTGACGGCCGCCCAGGAACGCGTTTATGGCGAGATCCGCACCGACATGGAGTCCCCCCGCCCCATGAACCGGCTGCTGCAGGGGGACGTGGGATCGGGCAAGACGGTGGTGGCGGCCATGGCCGCCCTCAAGGCGGCGGGGGCAGGGTACCAGTGCGCCTTCATGGTCCCCACGGAAATCCTGGCTGAGCAGCATTACCAGAACCTGGTCCCCCTGCTGGAACCGCTGGGCATACGGGTGGGCCTGCTCACAGGCAGCCAGAGCGGCACGGAGCGGGCCCGCGTACTGGAGACCATGGGCAGGGGAGAGGCGGGCGTATACGTGGGCACCCACGCCCTCATCGGTGAGAGTGTGATGCTGCCTCGCATGTCGCTGGCCATCACCGACGAACAGCACCGCTTCGGCGTGAGACAGCGGGCCATGCTGCTGGAAAAGGGTCTGGCCGCCGATGTGCTGGTGATGACCGCCACCCCCATCCCCCGCACCCTGGCTCTCACCGTGTTTGGCGACCTGGACCTGAGCGTCATCGATGAGATGCCCCCCGGTCGCCGACCCGTGGAGACGCACTGGCTTCCTTCCGTCAAGCGGCGGGAGGCGTACGCCTTCGTACGCCAGGAGCTCCGGAAAGGGAACCAGGCCTACGTGGTCTGCCCCCTGGTGGAGGAATCGGACAAGCTGCAAGCGGAGGCGGCCACCCGGCTGGCCGCCGACCTGGAGAGCGGGGAACTCCGGGGGGTGCCGGTGGGGCTGGTACACGGGCGGCTGCCGGCCCGGGATCGGGAAAAAGTGATGTCTCAGTTCCGGGCGGGGGAAATCCAGGTGCTGGTGGCCACCACTGTGATCGAGGTGGGGGTGGACGTCCCCAATGCCACCGTTATGGTGGTGGAGGGAGCCGAACGATTCGGTCTGGCCCAGCTTCACCAGTTGCGGGGCCGCGTGGGCCGGGGGAGCCAGCCCTCGTACTGCCTCCTCATCGGCGACCCGGGCAGCGAGGAGGCCCGCATGCGCCTGCAAGCCATGGAGCGCACCACGGACGGGTTCGAAATCGCCGAGGAGGATCTGCGCCTGCGCGGGCCGGGTGAGTTCTTCGGACTCCGGCAGCACGGCCTGCCGGATTTCAAAGTGGCCCATCCCCTCAGGGACCTGCCCCTGCTGGAGCAGGCCCGGGCTGCCGCTGCTTCGCTGGTGGCGCGCGATCCCGGGCTGCGCTCTCCCCAGCACCATCTCCTGCGCCAGACCCTCCTCGGGCGCTACGGGGAACGCCTCGGTCTGGTCCAGATCGGCTGACGTAAACGGGACCCCGCGCTGCTTTCCCATGCAGTTTCAAATTCCATGAGGTTGCATTTGCACAAATGGGGCTTCTTCGCCGGTTTCCCCATACGGTTCCAGCATAATAGACTGCCCGCGAGTGAAACTAGGAGCAGAAAGCTGCAAGGAGGTGAACTTCCGTGGCCCAGGGTCAGAAGAGAAACCGGGCCCTCGTGCGTGAGGCCGGACCGGCACTGCAGAACTTCAAGTATGAAGTAGCGCCTGAGGTGGGAATCACCCCTCCGCCCGATGACTACTGGGGTGACTTCTCGTCCCGGCAGTGCGGTGCAGTGGGCGGCCACATGGTGCGCCGGATGATCGAACAGGCTGAGCGCTCCCTGGCCGGAGGTACGACCCCTCCCAGGCCCGCAGGCCGGTAGCTGGGGTGGAGCGGGGATGCCCGGCGCGAGCCGGGCATCCCCGTTACCGGAGGTAGCGGGCCACATCCTCTTCCGTGATGCCGGGGTGGAAGGCAGCGTTGATGCCGCCCGCGATAATGCGGGCCATCTCTTCCACATCGGCATCCACTTCTTTGGGAGTTACCACCATCTCTCCCATAATCGGCCGCAGGATCCCGCCCAGGAACTCTTGTTTCCCCCGGGCGTCCAGTCCCTGGAGGTAGGTGCGCAGGTCGGCCGCCTGCGGTACGTGGTGACTTACCTGACCGATGGCTTCCATGGCGATGGTCATGGCGTACACCACGGTGGGGCATCCCACTGCGATGACGGGGGCGCCCACCGATTCCCGGTCCACGCTCAGGCGCCGGTTTCCCACTCCCGAACCGGGCTGGATGCCGGTGTCGGCCAGTTGCACGGTGGTCATGATGCGGTCCAGGCTGCGGGCGGCCAGGGAGTCGACCGCCACCACCAGGTCGGGGTTAACCCGGGAGACGACGCCGCGGATGACCTCCCCCGTCTCGATGCCGGTGACACCCAGCACGCCGGGGGCAATGGCGCAGAGCGCGCGCATCCTGCCCTTGAGTTCCGGAGGCACCATCTCCCTGAGGTGGCGTGTAACGAATACCTGCTCGACCACGCGCGGGCCCAGGGCGTCGGGGGTGGCGCGCCAGTTCCCCAGTCCTACCACCAGCACGGTGGCATCCGCCCGCAGTTGGGCGAGGGGCGCCAGTTCCTCGGCGATGACCCCGGACACGCGATCCGCCAGTTCCCGGCTGCGGGACCGCAGTTGGGGGGCCTCTATGGTGACGTACGTTCCAGGTGGCTTTCCCATCAGGGCGGCCCCGTCTTCATCCTGGATTTTCACGCGGGTGATCTTGATGCCGTCGCGGCTCAACTCCTCCACGCTCACCCCGGGGATTTCCCTTCCCGTGCGGGCGCGCACCCGCTCGGAAGCCTCCAGGGCCAAGTCGGTGTACACGTCGCAGTCGCGGAAAACGTCGGTAGACACCTGCAAGGACATCGCACCTCCCCGCCGGTATGCTTTCCCGGGGCGGGCCACCTATTCTCGCCTGCGTAAGAGGTTAAGAAAAGGAGATTGGGGGTATAAGAAGGAGCATGGGGCTGGTTTCCCTATTGTTCCGATTAGCACGGGGGCGGGTTACCCTTGAGCGCTTGTGAACGCAAGTGTTATATTATCGTTGGTCGAGGCCGAAGGGTTTTTGGCTTGGCAAGTGAAATTTATCACTATTAGAGGGGGGTGAGCCGACCCGGCACCAAGTGGGAGGGCCTGAGCCCGGACTGCAGATGCAAGGGGGGATCGGAAATGGCTTTGGAGAACCTGCGTTGCCAGTGCAAGAAGATCGTGTGCCAGATCGAAGGGGACGAAATCTGGATCAAGTGCCGCCACTGTAAGCGCATGATTGTAATCCGGACCAAGGGGATTGAGTCCATAACCAGCCGGGATACTTCCCCGGTGACAGTGCTGCAACCGAGCGTTGTGTGATCCGTAGCGGGCGCAATTGCCTGAACTACGTACCGGGAGTGCGGGCCCGGACCCCGAAAGGGGCCGGGCCCTTTCGACAGCGCGCGGGATGGAGACTTCCGGTTCAGGGCGCCTGCGGCAGGAATGCCCGGCCCCGGGTCGAGAATATTTTGGACGTTGAGCAGGGCCGGGGGAGTATGCGGGAAAGAGGCGGTGGTGCCTATGGGTGGGGGGGACTGGACGGAGGAGGCCGTGGCTGCCCTGCGCTCGCGGAGCCGGCGGGAGGAGGCCGGCCACCTGGTAGTGAGTGACGCAGACCTGGAATCCGTGGCCAGCCAGTGGGGAAAACCGGTGTTGCAAATTGAGCACCTGGCCCTGGCTGCGGATATGGTTCCGGCGCGGTATCTGCGCAACGTGGGTGCGGTGGGTACACCCGGTCAGATGCGCCTCCTCGACTCCCGGGCTACGGTCGTTGGATTGGGCGGGGCAGGGGGCCTGGTGGCGGAGATCCTCGCCCGGGCCGGGGTAGGAACGCTGGTCCTGGTTGACCCGGACTGCTTTGAGGAATCCAACCTCAACCGCCAGGTGCTCGCCACGCGCCGCACCCTGGGCCGGCCCAAGGCCGAGGTGGCCCGGGAGCGGGTGCACGAGATAAATCCTCACCTGCAAGTGGTGGTGCGGTGCCAGGCACTCACCGCCGATAATGCCCGCGCCATCCTGCAGGAGCCGGCCGGGGCCAGTCACCAGGCGCGCGTGGTGGTGGATTGTCTGGACAGCGGGCGAAGCCGTCTGGTCCTGCAGGCGGCCTGCCGGGAACTTGGCCTGCCCCTGGTGCACGGGGCCATCCGGGGCTGGCAGGGGCGGGTGCTGCTTGTTTTGCCGGGGGGCCCGGGACTGGAATGTTTTTACCGGGAAGACGACGTTCCGTCGCCCTCAGAGGTGCTGGGGTCCGGGGCGCCTGCCCCCACTCCTGCCCTGATGGCGGCCTGGCAGGCAGGCCAGGCCGTGCGGGTGCTGCTGGGCGACACGTCCTCAGCGGGCCAGGTGTTCACTTTCGACCTGCGCAGCGGGCAGGCCGGCGTGGTACCCTTCGTGCTTGCCCGCATGTCGGCCGCCTGGTGGCGCCGCCGGGGCAAAAGAGATGGCCAGGCGGGGCCTGGCCCATTTGGGAGAGGAGAAACCGGAGGAAAGAGTCGGGGAAATCCCCCTGAAAGGTTCCCCCGGTAAGCGGGTTCTTATACCAGTCTGGGCTCTGTGAGGCGTAGCCATGAGGCGTCATTTCCTTGGGGTGGCGGGCCGAGCCGCCCGGAGGCGCGGCCCTTGTGTTATAATTGTCATCCGGTGGAAGTAAGCCTTTGCCCATGCGTGTGATCGCTGGTCAAGCCAGAGGGCGCCCGCTACGGTCCCTGAGGGGCACGGCCATGCGCCCGACCCCCGCCAGGGTGCGGGCTGCTCTGTTTTCCATCCTGGGAGAGAGCATCCTCGGGGGTGCCTTTCTGGACCTTTACGCGGGTACCGGGGCGGTGGGGATAGAGGCGCTCAGCCGCGGGGCCCCCTGCGCCGACTTCGTCGAGCAGCACGGGCCGGCGTGCCGGGTGCTGGCTCAGAACCTGGCTGCTACGGGACTGGACGGGCGTGCCCGGGTGATCGCGGTTCCGGTGGCGCGTTTCCTGGCCCGGCCTGCGGACCGGACCTATGCTGTCGTCTTCGCCGATCCCCCGTACGGCCTGGGCCAGGGGGAGCGGGTGCTGTCTGCCCTGGCAGGGTGGTCCGGGGTCGTGGCCGAAACTCTGGTGGTGGTTCAGCACAGCGGCAGGGAGGACATATCCAGTAGGGGATGGCGGCTGCTGCGGAGAGAGACGTACGGAGAGACGCGGCTTTCTTTCTACAAACTTGAGGGGGGTGCACATTGAAGGCCGTATACCCGGGAAGCTTTGACCCTGTGACGGCAGGGCACCTGGATATCATCGAGCGGGCGGCCAGGATTTTCGACCACCTTGTGGTGACGGTGTTCAACAACCCGAGCAAGCAGCCACTGTTCAGTGTGGAGGAAAGGGTGACCATGTTGAGAGAAGTCACCTCCCACCTCCCCAACGTGGAGGTGGATTCGTCTCAGGGCCTGCTCATCCCCTACGTGCGCAAGGTGGGCGCCCGGGTGATCATCAAGGGTCTGCGCGCCATGTCGGATTTCGACTACGAGTTCCGCATGGCACTCATGAACAAAAAGCTCGATCCCGAGGTGGAAACGGTCTTCATTCTCACGTCCAGCCAGTACGCCTACCTGTCGTCCAGCCTGATAAAAGAGGTGGCGTCCCTGGGTGGTTGTGTCACCGGCCTGGTCCCCCCTTCCGTGGAGCGGCGGCTGCGCCAGATGTGGCCGACGGCGGAGTGAGGCGGCCCGGCTCGCCAGCGTGGTCGCAGCGGAGTGGGGTGGCGTTCCCGGCTGCCATGACCGGTGGCGGAATGAGGTGGTGAGCAGTGTACGCTCCGGGTCCGGAAGCTCTCCTGGACCGGCTCGAAAGGATCGTCTCGGATGCTCCACGAGTTCCCTTCGGAAAGCGCGTCCTGGTCGACCAGGAGCAGGTATTCGCGCTGCTGGATGAGTTGCGCTCCAGCCTGCCTCGCGAGGTCGCCGAGGCACGTTCCCTCCTCCGTCAGCGGGACCAGATCCTGCACCAGGCCCGCTTTGAGGCCGAGCAGATCCTGGAAGCGGCCCGTGAGAAGGCGCGCGCCCAGGCCGAGGAACACGAGATCGTGCGCCTGGCCGGGGAAAAGGGTAAGCAGGTCATAATGGAGGCGGAGCGCGCCGCGCAAGAGATCAAAGAGGAATCCTATCGGTATGCCGGGGGAGTGCTGGAGCAATTGGAGAACTGGCTCACCAGGGCCCTGGAGACGGTGCGGCGCGGCCGGCAGGAGCTGGAGGCGCAAGCGGGGGGACAGGAGATGCAGCCCGCGGCGGAACGTGGGGGGAAGCCCCCGGGAGCCGCGGGGTGAGGGGAGATCTCTTGCGGGAGCGGGTGCGCGGGTACGCCCGGCGGCGTACCGGGGTCCCACGGTGGGTGAAGCTGGCAGCAGGGCTGGGTCTCGGGCTCCTGCTGGCCTGGCTTCCCTCTCCTTTCCTGGTGTTGAGTCCGGGCCGCGTTTTCGACCTGGCGGACATCATCGCCGTGCCGGGTTCCGTAACGGGGGGCCGGGGGGTGGGCATGGTAACGGTGGCCGCCTGCCCCGGACGGGCATGGGAGGTTGCCCTCGCCCTGCTTCATCCCTGGCGCGAGGTGGTGTGGGGCCGCTCCCTGCCCCTTCCCGTGGAACAATACATGGCGGCAGAACGGGCCCTGTTCACGGAGTCGGCCCAGTTTGCCGCTGCAGCGGCCCTTTCGTTGGTGCAGGGGCAGCTCGAGCCTGCAGGAAAAGGAATCCTGGTGCAGTGGGTATCCCGCGCCAGCCCCCTGGCGTCCCGGTTGCGGCCGGGCGATGTGCTGGAAGGTTACCCCACCACCTTTCATCTGCGGCGGGAATTGGGCGAGCGGGGATTTGCTCTGGTCAGGGTGAGCGGGGGGAAGGAGTTGCGGGTGCGGGCCGATGACCTGCGGGGAGTGGGCCTTGCCAGCCTGGAGCCTGTGGTACCGGGGTTCCCCCTCCAGCTGAAGAGCCAGGAGGTGGGAGGGCCCTCGGGGGGCCTGGCCTGCGGCCTGGAGATCCTGCGCCAGCTCGGAAAACTCGATATCCCTGCCGGGGTCAGGGTGGTGGCCACGGGCAGTCTTGACCCCGCGGGGGAGGTGGGCAGGACCGGAGGGGTAGATCTCAAGGCACGGGCCGCCTGGCAGGCGGGGGCGGACCTGTTCCTGGTGCCGGCCCAGCAGGAGGAGGAGGCGCGGCGGGCCGCCCCCGGCCTGCGGGTGGTGGGTGTGACTTCCCTGACCCAGGCGGTGGCCGCCGTGCAGGCCCTGCGCTGATCGTTGACAGGCGCTCGCCTGCCCCATATAATTGCCGCCGGGCAAAGAAGGTGGAAGGTGTGCAGGTGGACATTTCCGGGCTGCGTCCCCAGACGGGAGCGAGAATGGGGTTCTCGTTTTGCGAGCCCCTGCCCGATGGCCTGCCGGCGGGCATCTCCCTGGTTGGTCCCGTGGAGGTCGAGGGCACCGTCCTGAACACAGGTCCTGCCTACCTGGTGGAAGGGGAGATACGGGCCACGGTGGAGGCCATTTGCGGCCGCTGCCTGGCTTCCTTCCGCGAGACCGTGCGCACCCCCCTCCGGGAGGAGTTCCGGGAGGGGAGCCCCTCTCTTCCCGGACGGGAAGAGATTTCCGAGGAAAGTGGTGCAGAGGTCTGGTTTTTCCAGGGGGACACCATGGACCTGACGGAGGCGGTGCGCCAGAATCTGATCCTGGCCCTGCCGTCCCAGCCCCTGTGCCGGCCCGAGTGCCCGGGACTTTGCCCGGTGTGCGGCCGCCGGCTGGATGAAGGTACCTGTTCCTGCCGGGTGGAGGAGGTTGACCCTCGCCTGGAACCCCTGCGTCGTTTCCTGACCCGGAAGGAGTGATGTGCTTTGGCCGTTCCCAAGAAGAAAACGTCCCGGTCCAGGCGGGGCATGCGCAGGTCCCACTGGCGCCTGCAGCCGGCCACGATGGGGGAATGTCCCCGTTGCCATGAGCCCGTAGTGTCGCATCGGGCCTGCCAGGCGTGCGGTTACTACGCGGGCCGCAAAGTGCTGGATCTGGAAGAGGCGAAGAAAAAGAAGTCCTGAAGAACTGGCCGGACTCTTGCCCCGGATGGCTGCTCGCTGTATACTTGTTGGCAGCACCAGCTAGAAGGTGGTGTTATGCCCAGGTCGCAAGCAGTCCAGCGGGCGGTGGGGGGTGGCCGGGAAGATGGCACCGGCCTGGGGCGCCGGCACCGGCGTCTGCTCCTGCAGGAGAAGTTGCGGGAAAACCCCTTCCTCACGGACGAGGAGTTGGCGCACGCTTTCGCGGTGAGCGTGCAGACCATACGGCTTGACCGCATGGCCCTGGGTATCCCCGAACTCAGGCAGCGCACACGCGAGGTGGCCCAGCGCACCCTGGGTGCGGTGAAAGCCCTTTCCAGCCAGGAAATTGTGGGCGACCTGGTTGACATCAGGTTGGGGCAGAGTGCGGTTTCCATGCTGGAGACGGGGCCGGAGATGGCGTTTTGCCGCACCGGCATCGTGCGGGGCCACTTTATCTTTGCCCAGGCCGAGTCCCTGGCCCTGGCCCTGGTGGATGCCCCGGTGGCCCTGACCGGCCTCGCCAACCTCAAGTTCAAACGTTCCGTGCGGGTGGGGGAAAAGCTTTTGGCCCACGCCCAGGTGCTGCGCCACAAGGGCAGGAGCCTGGTGGTGCAGGTGGTGACCCGTTCCCGGGGCGAGCAGGTATTCCGGGCCAAGTTCGTGGTTTTCCCGCTGCCACCCCAGGAGGGCCAGGCTCCGGAGCCTGGTGCCGCGGGGAAGGCTGCAAGCGGCCGGGCAGGAGAGGAGTGAACCGGGGTTGCCTGGACCCACTGACGTTACGGAAGACCGGGTGCGGGCTCGCATCGTGGGCATGGGGGTGGCGGTGGGGGAGAAGGTACTCACCAATTTCGACCTGGAGAAGATGGTGGACACCAGCGACGAGTGGATCGTCTCCCGCACCGGGATCAGGGAGCGGCGGATAGCCGCTCCGGAGACGGCCACCTCGGACCTGGCCGTCTCTGCCGCCCGCGAGGCCCTGGCCCAGGCTGACATTTCTCCAGCTCGGCTCGACCTGGTGGTGGTGGGTACGGTGACTCCCGACATGGCCTTCCCTGCTACCGCCTGCCTGGTGGCCGACCGCCTGGGCGCGTCGGGGGTAGCTGCCTTCGACCTCTCTGCGGGTTGCACGGGGTTCCTGTACGGATGTGCGGTGGCAACCGGGATGATCGAGGCGGGGATGGCGGAGTATGCTCTGGTGGTGGGGGGAGACGTCCTCTCCCGGATAACGGACTGGCAGGATCGCTCCACCTGCGTTCTCTTCGGGGACGGGGTGGGGGCAGCGGTGCTTGCCCGCGAGAAGGGGCACCGGGGTTTTCTGGGGTTCCGCCTGGGTTCCGACGGGTCTGGCGGCAAGCATCTCTACCTCCCGGCGGGAGGGTCGCGCCTGCCCGCCAGCGCCGAGACGGTGGCCGGGAGGCTGCATTACATACGCATGAACGGCCAGGAGGTATTCAAGTTTGCCGTCCGGGTCACCGAGGAGGCCTCGCTGGGCCTGCTGGAGGACCTGGGACTTACGCCGGAGGACGTGGACCTGTTCATCCCCCACCAGGCCAATCTGCGCATCGTGGACGCAGCCGTCCGCCGCCTGGGCTTTCCCCCCCACAAGGTGGTGGTGAACCTGGAGCGGTACGGGAACATGTCCGCCGGTTCCGTCCCGGTGGCCCTTTACGAGGCCGCCCGGGAGGGGAGGGTTTCCCCGGGGGACTTGTTGCTCATGGTGGCATTCGGAGCGGGGCTCAGTTGGGCGGCGGCGGCCTGCCGCTGGTGAGGAGGGCGGACGCGATGGGTGCCGGGATGCGGGTGGCGTTTCTCTTCCCGGGCCAGGGGGCCCAGTACGTGGGCATGGGGGAGGACCTGTACCGGGAGTTCCCGGTGGTGCGGGAGGTGTTCTCGCGGGCCAGCCGGGCGGCGGGGATTGACCTGGAGAAACTGTGTTTCGGGGGGCCCGCGGAGCAACTTAACCTCACCGAGAACACCCAGCCGGCCGTGCTCACGGTTTCCTGGGCGGTGGCGCAGGTGCTTGCCGCCCACGGCATAGTCCCGCAGGCAGCCGCAGGCCTCAGTCTGGGAGAGTACACTGCCCTGGTGGCGGCGGGAGCCCTTGCTTTCGAAGAGGCGGTGAGCCTGGTGCGGCGGCGGGGGAGGTACATGCAGGAGGCCGTCCCCCCGGGGGAGGGCGCCATGGCCGCGGTGATGGGGATATCGGCTCTGGAGGTGGAGGAAATCTGCCGCCGGGCGCAAAAAGAGGGGGTGGTGGAGCCGGTCAACTACAACTGCCCGGGGCAGACGGTGGTGGCCGGACACGCCGGGGCGGTGCGGGAGGTGATGAGGCTGGCCAGGGAAGCGGGGGCGCGGCGGGTGCAGGAGCTGGCAGTGAGTGCACCCTTCCACTCCTCCCTGATGGCGCCGGCCCGCGAGAGGCTGGCGCGTGACCTCGCCCGCGCCCAGATCAAGGACCCGGCCTTCCCGGTGGTGGCCAACGTGCACGGCAACTACGTGACCACGGCGGAGGAAGTGCGGAAGTCCCTGGAGCAGCAGGTGGATCACCCGGTGCGGTGGGAGGATTGCGTGCGCAGGCTGGTGGGTGACGGGGTCCGGCTGTTCGTGGAAGTGGGCCCGGGGACGGTGCTGGCCGGCTTCTGCAAACGGATCTGCCCACAGGTTCCGGTTTTCAGCGTGGGCGACCTGCCTTCCCTGGGGCGGCTGCTTGATTCCCGGGAGGAGGTTTGCTAATATTGGCGAGGCACTTGCCCAGATAACGGGGACCGTGCCAGATCTCTCTAATTGCCAGCAGGGGGTGGGGATAGTGGCGGGTAAGGACGCCATCTTCCAGAAGCTGAAGCGGATCATAGTGGAGCAACTCGGCGTAGATGACGAGGCGGTTACCATGGAGGCCTCCTTCCAGGACGACCTGGGGGCAGATTCCCTCGACGTGGTGGAACTTCTCATGGCCATCGAAGAGGAGTTTGAAATCGAGATCCCCGATGAGGATGCCGAGAAGATCCAGACGGTGGGGGACGCCGTTGAGTACATTCGGGAGCGGGTTTCCTGACCAAGGGTGAAACCGTGCAGCGCCAGCGAGTAGTGGTTACGGGTATGGGCCTTATCACCCCGGTGGGAACCGGGGTGGAGGCGTTCTGGCGCTCCCTGCAGGAAGGCCGCTCCGGGGTGGGGCCCATTACCCGGTTTGATGCCAGCCAGTTTCCCGTCCGCATCGCGGCCCAGGTGGATGACTTCGATCCCCTCCAGTACATGGACCGCCGCGACGCCCGCCGCATGGACCGTTTCGTCCAGATGGCCCTCGCGGCAGCTCACCTGGCCCTCCAGGATGCCCGCTTGCGGCTGGAGGATTGCGACCTGGATCAGGTGGGCATCACCATGGGCACGGGCATCGGAGGCATCCACACCCTGGTTGATCAGATGGGCGTGATGGCGGATAAGGGCCCCGACCGGGTGAGCCCTTTCTTCATCCCCATGATGATCGCCAACATGGCGGGGGGGCAGCTGGCCATCTCCCTGGGGGCCCGGGGCCCCAACACTACTCACGTGACCGCCTGTGCCGCCTCGGCGAACGCGATCGGGGACGCCTTCCGCATCCTGCAGCGGGGGGAAGCCCAGGTCATGCTCACCGGCGGCACCGAGGGGTGTCTGGTGCCCATCGCCCTGGCCGGGTTCTGTTCCATGAAGGCTCTGTCCGAGCGCAACGACGATCCCGCCCGGGCGAGCCGTCCTTTCGATGCCCGGCGGGACGGGTTCGTGATGGGAGAGGGAGCGGGGGTCCTGGTCCTGGAGTCGCTCCCCTTTGCCCGGGCCCGCGGCGCCCGCATTTACGCCGAATTGGCCGGTTACGGGATGACGGGAGATGCCTACCACGTCACCGCTCCTCCCCCGGACGGCAACGGGGGAGCCCGGGCCATGAAGAGGGCCCTGACTGACGCCGGGCTCGAGCCCACCGACGTGGACTACATCAACGCACACGGTACCGCTACCCCGCTTGGGGATGCCGCGGAGACGGCGGCCATCAAGGCGGTGTTCGGGGAGTACGCCTACCGCATCCCGGTGTCATCCACCAAGTCCATGACCGGCCACCTGCTGGGTGCAGCCGGGGTGGTGGAACTGGCGGCGTGCATCCTGGCTATCCGCGATGGTGTGGTTCCTCCCACCATCAACTACGAGTATCCCGATCCCGAGTGCGACCTGGATTACGTGCCCAACCGGGCGCGGCCGCATCGGGTGGACGTGGCTTTATCCAACTCATTCGGCTTCGGAGGCCAGAACGCCACCCTGATCGTGAAGCGCTATGAGGGTTGAGGACGCCGGTCGAGAGGTCCTGGTACTCGCGCATCTGCGACGGGTACTGGGGGAGTTCCGCAGTGACGGCCTTTTCCTTCAGGCCGTCACTCACAGTTCCTGGGTGCAGGAGCACGCCGGGGCAGGGCGTGACTCCAACGAGCGCCTGGAGTTCCTGGGGGATGCGGTGGTGGGGCTGGCCGTGGCCTCCTACCTGTATTCCCGGTTCCCGGGGGCGCGGGAGGGAGAACTCAGCCGGCTCAAGGCTGCCGCGGTGGGCGAGGGGGCCCTGGCTCAGGCCGCGCGCCGGCTGGGCCTGGGGGGGCTGCTCTTCCTGGGCCGGGGGGAAGAGCAGAGCGGGGGGGCGAGCAAGCCCGCCCTTCTGGCAGACGTATTCGAGGCGGTGTGCGCTGCCCTCTACCTGGACGGCGGCTGGCAGAGAGCGCGTGACTTCGTGGTGGACCAGCTTGCCCCCGCAGTGGAGCGCGCCCTGAAACGGGGGACGGGTGATTTCAAGAGCACCCTGCAGGAGAGGGTGCAGGAACAGGGGGGCACTGTTTCTTACCGGGTGGTGGCTGAGGAGGGCCCGGATCATGCCCGCGTCTTCACAGTGGAAGTGCTGGTGGATGGCCGGGTGGCGGGCCGGGGAAGGGGGCGGAGCAAGAAAGCGGCTGAACAGGAAGCTGCCCGGATTGCTTTGGAGGAATTGAGCCCTAAGCTGGCGAAATAAATCGTGCCACCTTGCAGAAACAGGAAATTGACAAAGGGGGTACGTAGGTGGAAGTCCTGAAAGTGTCCGCCCAATCCCGACCCAAGGCGGTGGCGGGGGCCCTGGCAGCCCTCCTGCGTGAAAAAGGCTCGGCTCAGATTCAGGCGGTGGGAGCCGGTGCCGTGAACCAGGCGGTCAAGGCCATCGCCATAGCCCGGGGCTACGTGGCTCCCAACGGTATCGACGCAGTGGTTATCCCTGCCTTTTCGGAGGTGGCCATTGACGGCGAGGTGCGGACGGCCATCAGATTCATAGTCGAGCAACGGTGAAGCAGGCCCCCGGGTTCCGGGGGTCTTGCCCACGGAGAAACCATGTTATTACGGCGTATCGAGGTCCTGGGTTTTAAGTCCTTCGCGGACCGCATCTCCCTGGAAATAGGTCCTGGAGTTACCGCCATAGTGGGGCCCAATGGTACAGGCAAGTCCAACCTGGCCGATGCCGTGCGTTGGGCCCTCGGTGAGGCCAACCCCCGGCAGCTGCGGGGGTTGCGCATGGAGGATATGATTTTCGGGGGCTCCGAGTCGCGCCGTCCCCTTTCCATGGCGGAAGTGTCCCTAACTTTCGACAACAGCGACGGCGCTCTCCCCCTCGATTTCAGTGAGGTCACCATTACCCGCCGGGTATACCGGGACGGGTCGGGGGAGTATTTCATTAACCGCACCCCTTGCCGGCTCCGGGACGTGCAGGAACTGTTCTACGACACCGGGATTGCCCGGGATGGGTACTCCCTGGTGGGTCAGGGCCGGGTGGAAGAAATCCTCTCCGCCCGCCCCGAAGAGCGGCGCCTGCTCCTGGAAGAGGCCGCCGGTATCGTGAGGGCCCGCCAGCGGCGCCGGGAGGCCCTGGCCCGGCTGGAGGCCAGCAACCGGGACATGGAGCGCCTGGGCGACGTGCTGGCCGAACTGGAACTCCAGATGCAGCCGCTGGAGGAGGAGGCCCGCCGGGCCCGGGAGTGGGAGGGGTACCGCCAGCAGAGGGACGCTGCCCTTCTTGTGCTCACGTGGCGGGAAAGGGTGGAGGTGGCCCGGCAATTGGCACTGGCCTCGCAAGCGGTGGCCAAGCTGCAGTCCACCTGCCGGGTGGAGCAGGAGAAGTCGGCCCGCCTGGAGGAGAGCTATCAAGCGGTCCGGCAGGAGGAGAAAGCCCGCCAGCAGGAACGGCAAAAGCTCCAGGACGAGCTCATGTCCCTTTCCGGCCTCGTGTCTGAGGCGGGCCGCGAGCTGGCCCGGTGGGAGGAGCGGGTGCGTTCCCTGGAAGCCGACATCGCCCGTCTGCGGGAAGAGAAGGAAAGCGTGGTGGCCCGCCTGGGTGCGGCCCACGAACGGGTGGAGGAGTCCGGGCGGGCTCTGGATTCCTGGCAGGCGACGTGGGGAGAGGCGGCCCGGGAACTGGGGGCCCTGAGGGCGGAACTGCGCGGGCAGCAGGAGGCCGTTCGGCGTCTGGCCGCCGATCTGGAGGCCAGGAAGGGCGAACTCATCGACCTGCTGGGGAGGGGAGCCTCTGCGCGCAATCGCCAGGTGGCCCTGGAGTCCGAGGCCCGCCAACTGGACGAATCCCTGCAGCGCGCGGGGCAGAGGCGGCAGGAGATGGAGGAGGCCCTGCGTCGGGTCGATGAGGACTTGCTGGTGCTCTCGGAGCACGAGAAGCGGGCCCGCTCCCGGCAGGTGGAGCTGAAGGCGGAGGGGGAACGGGCGCGGGCGGAGAGGGAGAAGGCCCGCGCCCGGCGGACGGAGCAGGAGACCGCGTTCCGCCAGGCCGAGGCCGCTTATCACCAGGTGTCGTCGCGGCTGGGGGCCCTGCGCGAACTGGAAGAGTCTTTCGCCGGGTTCGCCCGGGGGCCGCGGGCTTTGCTGGAGGCAAAGCGGCGGGAACCTTCTGCGTTCCCCGGCTTGGTAGGCCCGGTCTCTGCCATCCTGGACGTCCCCAGCCAGTACGAGACGGCTGTGGAGGTGGCCCTGGGGGCCGCCGTGCAGGATATGGTGGTGAAGACGGTGGAGGATGCCCGCCAGGCCATCGCCTTCCTCAAGCGCACGCAGGCGGGATGGGCTACCTTCCTGCCCCTGGATTCCCTGCGTCCCACCCCCTTGAGCCCTGCGGAGCGGGCAGCCCTCCGGCGCGACGGCATCCTGGGGGTGGCCTCGGACCTGATCACTTTCCTGCCCGAGCACCGGCCCGCCGTGGAGTACCTGCTGGGCCGCACCGTGTTGGCCCGCGACCTGCCCGCTGCCCTGTCTTACGCCCGGGCGGTGGGATTCCGGGTCCGGGTGGTAACCCTGGAAGGTGACGTGGTGTTCCCGGGGGGTAGCCTGGCCGGGGGATGGAGGAAGGGTTCCCGGAGCGGGGTATTGGGGCGCACCCGCGAGATGTCCCTGCTGGAAGAGAAAACGAGGGAACTCGCGGACCTGATGGAGGCCTGTCGCCGGGCGGGGGAAGAGGCGGCCCGGGAAGAGCAGGTGTGGGGGCAGCGGCTGGCGGAGGCCCAGGAAGAACTGCGGGGGTTGGAGGTATACCTGGCGGGTCTGGGCAAGGAGGTACAGGCCAAGAAGGCCGAGCGCCAGAGGCTGGTGGGAGACCTGGCGGGGCTGGAACTGGAGCGAAGCGTACAGGAGACCAGGCTGGCGGAACTGAAGCAGGAGATCCTGGCCTGGGAAGAACGGTTGAGGGAACTGGAGTCTGCCCGGGGGGATATGGAGGCCACCATCTCGTCCCTCACGGAGAGGCTCGAGGAAGCCCGGGAGAGGCAGCACTCCCTCGAGCAGCAAGAGGTCGCCCTGCGGGTGCGGCTGGCCGGGCAGGAGGAGCAGCGCGCCCGTCTGGAAGAGGCGGCTGCCCGGGCCCGGGAGGAACTGGGCGCCCTCACCCGGGCGCGGGAGGCGGTGGAGGAGGCTCTGGGGGCACGCTGCCGTGAACTCGAGGAAGCACGGGAGCAGTGCAGGTACTGGCAGGAGGAGCTCGCATCCGGCTCCGCCCGTCACCAGGAAGGCAAGGAACGGATGGAAAAGTCCGCCATCGAGGCGGAGCGGGTGGCGCGGCGCCTTGCTTCGTTGGAGCGCGCCCGGCGCCAGGTCGAACGCAGGCTGGCGGAAGCGCAGGAAGCCCTCCACGCCGCCCGCCTGGAAGAGGTGCGCCTGGGGCTGCGCGTAGAGGAACTGGACCAGCGCCTGGCCCAGCGCTTCTCGTGTTCGCCGGCGGAGGCCGAGCAGCGTGTGGCAGAGAACCCCTTCAAGGAATTCGACACCACCGCCCTGCAGGAGATGGTGGGGGATCTGGAGGCTCGTATGCGCGATCTGGAACCCGTCAACCTGGCGGCGGCGGGGGAATACGTCCGGCTCCGGGAGCGTCACCAGTTCCTCTCGGACCAGCGCCGCGACCTGGAGGAAGGTCGGGCAAAGCTGGGTCAGGTGATCAGGGAACTGGAGCGGGAGATGAGGGAGAAGTTTACCAGGACCTTTGCCGAGGTGCGGGAGCGATTTGCGGCCACCTTCGCTCAGGTTTTCGGTGGCGGCAAGGCGGACCTCGTCCTGGTCGGCTCCGATCCCCTGGAGGCGGGGATTGAGGTGGTGGCTCAACCACCGGGGAAGAAGCTGCAGCACCTTTCTCTGCTTTCCGGGGGAGAGCGTACCCTGTGCGCCATCGCGCTTCTGTTTGCCCTGTTGCAGACCCGTCCCAGCCGTTTCTGTCTCTTCGACGAGGTGGATGCCAACCTGGATGAGGCAAATGTAGACCGGTTCGCCCGCTTCCTGCGGGAACTCTCTTCCGCGGGGCAGTTCCTGGTGGTTACTCACCAGAAGGGTACCATGGAGGTGGCGGACGTCCTGTACGGTACCACCATGGAGGAGTCCGGGGTATCGCGGGTGGTTTCCCTCCGTCTTACCGGGGCCTCCTAGCTGTGGCCGGTCGGTGACGGGGGGCGCGCGGGATGGATGAAATGGATGGGGGGAGATGCTACGGGTTCCTGGTGGAGCAAGTGGCGGGGGAGCCTGGCCCGGACCAGGGATAGCCTGGTCAGCCAGGCGGCCAGGTGGTTTGGAGGCGCCCGCGATGAGGAGGCGTGGCAGGAGCTGGAGGACGCCCTCATCAGCGCCGACGTGGGCGTGGACATGACGGGCAGGTTGTTGCGCGCGGCCCGGGCGGCGCGCAACCGGGACCCGCGCCAGGCCCTGCGCGAGGAAATCCTGAAGCTGCTCGCGGGGGCGGAGGGCCGCCTGGTCCTGCCGGGGCCGCTGGATGTGATCATGGTGGTGGGGGTTAACGGCACCGGGAAGACCACCACCATCGGCAAGCTGGCCTACAGGCTGCGGCAGGAAGGGAAGAAAGTGGTGGTGGCGGCCGCCGATACCTTCCGCGCCGCCGGCATAGATCAGCTGGCCATATGGGCGAGCCGGGCGGGTGCGGAACTTGTGCGTCACCGGGAAGGCAGTGACCCCGCCGCGGTGGCGTTCGACGCCGTGCAGGCCGCCCGCGCCCGTGGTTACCAGGCGGTGATCGTGGATACGGCGGGCAGGCTCCACACCCGGGTCAATCTGATGGAGGAGCTCAAAAAGATCCACCGCGTGATGGGCCGGGAACTGGCCGGGGCACCCCACGAGGTGCTGCTGTGCCTGGACGCCCACACCGGGCAAAACGCCCTCCAGCAGGCCCGCATTTTCCTGGATGCGGTGGGGGTTACCGGCATCGTGGTCACCAAGCTGGATGGCACTGCCCGGGCCGGGGTGGTGGTGGCGATCGCGGACCAGCTCCACATCCCCATCAAGCTGGCCGGCCTGGGAGAAGGCATTGAAGACCTGGCGGATTTTTCTGCCCGCGACTTCGTGGAAGCGCTGTTGCCGTCCTAGCAGCCCGGAAACGTACCTGTACCCATCCCTCCTGCACCAGCGTCTTGACAGCGTTCCTCGGCAGGGGTACCATCTCTTTGCATTTGGCGGTGTCTCACCATGCTGCCCGCAGGATAGAGTGTTGCGCTGTGCGGGGGGCGGGTGACGCCAGGGGGGCTGGCGGTGGCGTTCGAGAACCTCACTGCCCGTCTGGGAGATGTATTCCGCAGGCTGCGGGGGAAAGGGAAGCTGACCGAGGCCGACGTCAACGAGGCCCTGCGCGAGGTGCGGGTCGCCTTGCTCGAGGCGGACGTGAACCTCAAGGTGGTACGGGACCTGGTGGCCCGGGTGCGGGAACGCGCGGTGGGAGAAGAGGTGATGGCCTCTCTCACTCCCGCCCAGACGGTGCTCAAGATCGTCTACGAGGAGATGACCCGGATCCTGGGGGGAAAGGCCTCCCGTTTAGACCTGGGGGGCAATTCGCCCGTCCCCATCATGCTGGTGGGGCTGCACGGGTCGGGTAAGACTACCACGGCGGGCAAGCTTGCCCTCACTTTGCGCAAACAGGGGCGTTTCCCCCTCCTGGTGGCCACCGATGTGTACCGCCCCGCCGCTCCCCGGCAACTGGAAGTGGTGGCCCAGCAGGCTCAGGTACCCTTCTTCTTCCTGCCCGGGGCTTCCCCCCTGGTCATTGCCCGGCGGGGCCTGGAGCATGCCCGGCAGACCGGGCGGGACGTGGTGCTCGTCGACACGGCCGGGCGGCTGCAGGTGGACACCGAGCTGATGGCCGAACTGCAGGATATGAAGGCGGCCTTGGGGCCGCGGGAATGCCTCCTGGTGGTGGACGCCATGACCGGCCAGGAAGCGGTGAACGTGGCCCGCGCCTTCCACGAGCAACTGGGGCTCACCGGGGTCATCCTCACCAAGCTGGACGGTGACGCCCGGGGAGGAGCGGCCCTGTCCGTGCTGGCCGTCACCGGGTGTCCGGTAAAGCTGGTGGGCACGGGTGAGAAGCTGGACGCCCTGGAATCCTTCCATCCCGACCGCATGGCTTCCCGCATCCTCGGTATGGGCGACCTGGCCAGCCTGGTGGAGAAAGCGGAAGCGGCGGTGGAGGCACAAAGGGTACGGGAGCTCGAGCGGAAAATCCGCAGCCAGGAGTTCACCCTGGATGATTACCTGGAGCAGTTGAAGCAGGTCCGGAAAATGGGCCCCCTGGACCAGTTGCTGAGTCTCATCCCGGGCCTGGGGCGGTCCGTTCCCCAGGTGCAGGTGGACGAGAAGGACCTGGTGCGCACGGAGGCCATCATCTGCTCCATGACCAGGGAAGAACGGCGTAACCCCGCCATCATCGGGGCGAGCCGCAAGCGGCGCATCGCCGCCGGGAGCGGTACCACCGTGCAGGACGTCAACCGGGTACTCAAGGGCTACGAGCAGGCTCGTCGGCTGCTCAAGCAGCTTCCCGATATGGAGAAGACCATCAAAAAAGGAGGAGGTCGTCTGTGGCGGTAAGGATCAGGTTAAAGCGGATGGGGGCGAAGAATCGTCCCTTTTACAGGCTGGTGGTGGCTGATTCCCGGTCTCCCCGGGATGGACGGTTCATCGAGGAAATAGGGTACTACGATCCCACCACCGAGCCGGCCACCGTGTCCGTAAAGCAGGAACGGGTCCTGGACTGGCTGCGCAAGGGAGCCCAGCCCTCGGATACGGCCCGTGCCCTCCTGGAGAAGAGCGGGACCTGGCGGGCCTGGCAGGAGGAGCGTAAGAGCCGGAAGGAACGGTGATGGCCGTGAAGGAACTGGTGGAACTGCTGGTGAGGGCCCTGGTGGATAACCCCGAGGAAGTTGAAGTATCCGAAGTGGAAGGCGAGCGCTCGGTAGTGCTGGAAGTGCGGGTGGCCCCGGAGGACGTGGGCAAGGTGATCGGGAAGCAGGGGCGCATCGTGCAGGCGCTGCGGACGGTGGTCAAGGCGGCGGCGGCCCGGGAGGGCAAGAAGGCCGTAGTGGAGATCCTGCAGTGACGGGAACCGTGCCTGCCGGCGGGGCAGAGGTGGTGTCCCTCACCGTGAAATGCCCGGTGACCGTCAAGGTGAGGGTCACCGACCGGTGGAAGTTACGGGTGGCCGGAGAGTTGCAGGAGGCCCTGCGGCGCACCGAGCAGGAGCTGGCGCAACTGGAGGGTCAGTTGCGTCGCCTGCAGGGGGCAGGAGAGCAGGCAGCCTGGCGGGAGCACGCCCAAAACGAAATGCGCCGACGACAGGAGCGCAAGTCCCAAATACTGGAGCAGCTTCGGCATCTGGCCCGGCTGGAGCCGGGAACTGAGGTGGTGCAGGGCCAGGTGGAGGGGCTGGCCTGCGTGGTGGTGGGCGACCGCTGGGATCAGGTGACCGCCCTGGAGGTGGTCCTGGAAGACGGAGTGGTGGTGGAAATCCGCACCGGGCGCGAAGCGCATCCTCCGTCCCTCGCCGCGATGCCAGCTTCCCGCCCCTCGTCGGACTCGCATGAGGGGGAACACCGCAGGGAATGAGCACGGAACCGGAACGGGTCACCATAGGGGAAGTAACCCGCCCCCACGGGGTCCGGGGGGAGGTGCGGGTGAGGCCCCTAACTGCCCACCCGGAGCGCTTCCTGGGCCTGGAGGAAGTCTACGTGGGGGGCGCCAGGCGCCGGGTGCGGAGGGCAAGGTTGGCCGGAGATGAGGTCATCCTGGCCCTGGAAGGATCCGAAACTCGCGACCAGGCTGAGGTCCTCCGCGGCCAGTCCCTGGAGGTCGATCGCGAAGAGGTATTTCCGCTCCCGGAGGGAGAGTATTACTGGTTCCAGCTCAAGGGGCTGCGGGTGTTCACGCCCGACGGCCGCGAGGTGGGAACGGTGGTGGACGTGGAGCCCAACCCGGCCCACGATTTGCTGGTGGTCGAGGCACCTCACGTCCTCGCCGGCCCTGCGGACCGGGGGGGTGAGGGTCGGGTGACACGACGTCGCGCCGGTGGGGCCGGTCCCCGCCGGTTCCTGGTGCCGGCCGTGCGCGCACTGGTGGCCGAGGTTGACCTGCCCGGCCGCCGTCTGGTGATAAACGACATCCCCGGCCTCCTGGAGTGAAATGGCGATGCGGGTTACGTTCTTATCCCTATTTCCGGAGATGTTCCCCGGCCCCCTGGGCACCAGCATTCTGGGGAAGGCTTGTGAGCGGGGCATCCTCCAGGTGGAGCTGGTGGATATCAGGGACTTTGCCCGCGACAAGCACCGCATCACCGACGATGTGCCCTTCGGCGGTGGCCCGGGCATGGTCATGAAGCCGGAACCCATCGTGGCGGCCCTGGAGGCCGTGCTGGGCCGAACCCTGGAACCCGCCCCCGCCCACGTGGTGGAAGCCGGGCACGGGCCCTACCGGCCTGCCCTGGCCCGCGAGGGCGTGCGGGTGGTGCTGCTTACCCCCCAGGGACGCACTTTCTGCCAGGAGATGGCCGAGGAACTGGCCGGGTGCCGCCACCTGGTGCTGGTATGCGGCCACTACGAGGGAGTGGACGAGCGGGTCCGCTTCTTCGTGACCGACGAGGTATCGATCGGTGACTACGTGCTCACGGGGGGAGAAATACCGGCCCTGGTAGTGGCGGACGCGGTGTGCCGGTTGGTGCCGGGGGTGGTGGGAGACCCCCAGTCGCCCCGCACCGATTCCTTCGCCCTGGGCCTGCTGGAAGGGCCTCAGTACACCCGGCCCCGCTCTTTCCGGGGCCTGGAGGTCCCGCCCGTGTTGCTTTCCGGCGACCATGCCGCCATCCGTGCCTGGCAGCGGCAGCAGTCCCTGCGCCGCACCTTGCTCCGCCGGCCCGACCTGCTGGCGCGGGCGAGGCTCACCGAAAAGGACGTGGAGATGCTGAGCACTATGCGCCACGAAGTGGCAGGACGCCGGGAGCCTGTGCTATAATACCACGTTGTCGGAAAGGAGCGCCCGAGATTGGATCTCATCAGGTTGGTGGAACAGCAGCAAATGCGCCGTGATTTGCCCGATTTCCGGCCCGGTGACACGGTCCGCGTGCACGTGCGTGTGGTCGAGGGGGGCCGGGAGAGGTCTCAGGTCTTCGAAGGGATTGTCATCCAGCGTCAGGGCGGAGGCCTGGGGGAGACCTTTACCGTTCGGCGGATATCCTACGGCGTGGGTGTGGAACGCACTTTTCTCTTGCACTCCCCGCGCCTGGAGAAAATCGAGGTGGTGCGCCGGGGCCGGGTGAGGCGGGCCAAGCTCTTCTACCTACGTGGCTTGAGCGGCCGGGCGGCGCGGGTGAAGGAAATGAAGGAGCGGCCGGGGCAAGGCTAGGGGGCCGCGGGAGTGAGTCGGCAGCGGGGGTGGTGGCGCGACGCGGTCCAGACAGTCCTCCTGGCCGGACTGCTTGCGCTGGTCATCCGGGTCTTCGTGGTGGAGCCGTTTCGCGTGGACGGGCCCTCGATGGAGCCTACCCTTTTCACCGGAGAACGCCTGCTCGTCGACAAGATCTCCTATCGCTTTCACCCTCCCCGCCGGGGTGACGTGGTGGTCTTCCGCAACCCCCGCAATCTCCGGGAGGACTACATAAAGCGCGTGGTGGCTCTCCCCGGGGACAAGGTGGAGATGCGGCTCGGTAGGCTGTACGTGAACGACCAGCCCGTCCCGGAGCCCTACGTATTGAGGGATGGCATCTCCACCTACGGGCCCGAGGTGATCCCTCCGGGATACTGCTTTGTCCTGGGTGACAACCGGGCCAACAGCCGCGATTCTCGCTTCTTCGGGCCCGTCCCCCTACACCTCATTAAGGGGCGGGCCTGGATCATCTTCTGGCCCCCGGCCCGCATCCACGTGCTGGCCGGCCGCTCCTCCAGCATCCCCTGACTCCCCCCAAGGGGGCCACCCAGGGAAGGACCGGGCGATGCCTTGAACATTGAGATCATCACCGTAGGCATTCTCCGTGAGCGCTACCTCAAAGAGGGTGTGGCCGATTACGTCCGGCGCCTGCGGCGGTATGCGCCCCTGGTCATAACCGAGGTGCCGGAGGCGCACATTTTCCCCGGAGCGGGCAGTGCGGAAGTCGAGGCGGCCAAGGCAAGGGAGGGAGAGGAAATCTTGCGCCGCCTGGGCCGGGGGACTCATGTCGTGGCCCTGGACGAGGGAGGAGAGATGCTCAGTTCCGCCCAACTGGCCGCCTGGCTGGACAAACTGGCGGCCAGCGGCGTGGGCCGGGTGGTATTCGTCATCGGCGGTCCCCGCGGCCTTTCCCGGGCGGTACTGGACAGGGCCGATTTCCGCCTATCCCTTTCCCGTCTTACCTTCCCCCACGAGATTGCCTGCTTGCTCCTGCTGGAGCAGCTATACCGTGCGTTTAAGATCAACCGCCGCGAGCCGTACCACTACTAGTACTAGCCATCTACAGGTGCGGCCCTGTGCCACCCGCCTGGCGGGATTCTCACACGGTGCGTAGGCCTGCCGCCTGCTGCCAGGGGCTTGTTCGACGTTGGTGTGGGGAGCTTCCCCCGGCGCAGGGTGGCGGACGTGCCCCTGCTTGTCGCTGGGTGCCAGGTATTGACAGGTGCTGTCAGACTGTGGTATAAGAGGGTAACGATGGAAGGGAGGTGTCATCCGGCCCAGGATACGGTACTGATGTGGTTGGGGTTTGGTCTCGTTGCCGGGAGAAGGTGGGGGTGGGGCTGATCCGGTGGAGGAGGTGAGGATTTGGCAGATCCGGGAGAGGAAGTGGCAGCCAGGTACCTGGAGGAGCTCGGGTACCGTATTGTGGCGCGCAACTACCGCACGCGGTGGGGGGAAATCGACATCATCGCGCGGGATGGGCCGGTACTGGCATTTGTGGAAGTGAGGCGGCGGGGTGCCGGGAGCCTGGCCCACCCCGCCGAGACGGTGGGCAGGAGCAAGCGGGAACGGCTGGCCAGGACGGCGGCTGATTTCCTGGGAAACCGGGGCTGGTGGCACTTCGCGTGTCGGTTCGACGTGGTCACCATCACAGACAGTGAGGAGCCGGAAGTAAGGCTCATCCGGGACGCGTTTTGATCTCTGTTCATAGCCAGACGCTTTGTCTTGCGGTCAAGGAGGTGGGGATCGTGACCGTTAGGGAGACATGTCGTCGTTTTTGGCTGGGTTCGTCCCCGGGGTTTACCCTGGTGGAAGTGATGGCGGTGGTGGTGATCCTGGGGTTGCTCGCCTCGGTGGTCGTACAGACCGTGCCCGACGCGGTGGCCCGGGCCAAGCGCAGTGCCCTGGCGGCCAACCTCTCCAGTTTGCAGGGGGCCGTGGATCGCTTCCGTTCCGATACCAACATTTACCCGACCTACTCCGGAGAGGCGCCAGCGTCGCAGCCAACCCGGGAGGTGGCGGTCCAGATCCGGCCCGACGCTGCTTATCCGGGTGATCCCGAGCGCCGTTTCCTGGGGCACTATGTACAGTTCATGCCCACAAGCGACGGGGTGGCGCTCGGCCTCAACCCCACCCGAGGCGGGCAGGTTTACTGGGGACTGGTGAGGAGCGGCCTTGTTTTCTGCACTCAGGTCCCCCCGACGGACGGTACCTGGACCGATCAGAGCACTGTGGTCCACACTCTGGAGGCCCTGGACGGGCAAATCCTGGGGGAGATCATGTCCCGATGAGGGATACACAGGTGTGGTCCTGGTGCCAGCAACTCGAGGCGGCAGCGCGAGCGGGCCTGCCCCTGGGCCAGGTGCTGAAGCGCGCAGAGGGGCAGACGACAGGCAGGTTGTGGGGGCGGTTGCTGCAGGGCGATACGGTGGCTGAGGCCCTGCAGGCGTGCGGGGTGCTCTCCCGGTGGGAGGCGACCCGGCTGGAGCAGGCGGTGCGTGCGGGGGAAGGGGCGGCCGTCCTGAAGGAAATGGCTGGGGAAAGCCTGGGGCGCCTGACCCGCAGGGGTGATCTCCGGGTGAGCCTGGTGTATCCCCTGTTCGTCCTGGTCCTGGGTGGTGTGGTGGCAGTGGTTACGGGACTGTTCTTCCTGCCCGCGCTGCTGACCTCGTTGCAGGCGGTGGGTCCGGTGGCGGGGTTTCCCCCCGCCACCCGGGCCCTCCTGTGGGTGGCGCGCAGGTGGCACATGTGCCTGGGGGTATTGGGCGCCACCACAGTGACCCTGGGCCTGGCCGTAACCGGCAAACTGGGGTGGCCGGGTGATGGGCTTTCCCTGGCCCTACCGGGGATCGGCCAGGCTCTACTCTGGCGGGAGCGAGCCCGGCTACTGGAGTCACTGGGCCAGGTGGGCCTGATTGGGGAGGAAGCCCGGGTGCTGGCACGAGGTTGCAGCAACGGCTACTTACGGCGGCGGCTGGCCCTTGCCGTGGATGGTGTTGAACGAGGGCTTTCCCCTGCTCAGGCCCTGGTGCGGACGGGGGTGCTGCCGCCACACCTGGCGACCCAGGTCGTGGCGGCGGAGGCGACCGGGGAAGCGGGGCCGGTGTGCCGCGAGTTGGCCGCCTACTGCCGGCGCCTTCAACGGGAATACGAGAAGTTGAGCCTCGCGTGGCTCGAGCCGGGTCTGACCCTGCTGGCTGCCGGCGTGGTGGCCATGGTGGCGCTGGCGGTGGCGCAGCCGCTCTACCTCGCCATTTCCCGCCTGCGCTAGCGGGGCGAGATGCCTGGGGAGGTGAGTAGGTATGTGGAGACGTGACCCGGTGCGACTTCGGGGGCAGGAGCCGGATGGGGGAGCGGAGCATGGGCTCGAGTGCATCCTGGATCGCGCCGTGGAGTTCGGTGCCTCTGACGTCCACCTGCAACCCATCGCGGGCGGAGTACGGGTACGCTACCGGGTGGATGGGGAACTGCGGGATGGGTGGGTGATTGCCGAGCGGGCGTGGCCCCCGCTGCTGGGGCGCCTCAAGTTACTGGCGGGTCTGGACCTGCTGGATGGCTTGCGTCCGCAGGACGGCGTTCTATCGTACCCCGGGCGCAACTGGCGCCTGGCCCTGCTGTCGTCCGTGCAGGGGGAAAGGGTCACCCTGCGCTTCCAGGCTGACCTTCCTTCCCGGGGGCTGGAGGGATTGGGGTTAGAGGCGGAGGTGGTGGCTGGCTTGCGCTTTCTCCTCGAGGGAACGGGCTTGCTGGCCATCACCGGCCCCGCCAGTTCCGGAAAGACCACCACCCTGTATACCTGCCTGACGGAACTTGTGGCCGCTGGGAAGTCGGCGGTTTCCGTAGAGGATCCCGTGGAACATTTCCTTCCCGGGGTTACGCAGGTCCAGGTACGTGCGCGGGCGGGGTTCGGATTTCTCACCGCCATGAAGGCGGCCCTCCGCCACGACCCCCAGGTGCTCGCGGTAGGAGAAGTGCGGGACGAGGAGAGTACTCGGGCTGTGGTGAGGACCGCGCTGGGAGGTCACCTCGTGCTCTGCACCCTCCATGCCGGGGGTGCGGAGGCAGCCCTCGAGCGTCTGGTGGAGATGGGTGCAAGTCGGCGCCAGCTGGCCAGTGCTCTTTGCGGAATCTTGGAACAGAGGCTGGTGAGGAAGGCGTGTTCCCGATGCCGGGGGACGGGCGGGGACTGCCCGAACTGTGACGGCAGGGGCTGGCAGGGCCGCCGCGCCCTGGCTCGTCTGGTACCCACCTCCCCGGGCATTCGGAAGGCGTTGGTGGGACGGCCGCCTTTCCGGGAGGGAGGGGATGCCGGTTATGAGGAGGAATAGCAGGGGGAGCTCCCTGGTCGAGGTCATGGCGGTGGTCACCATCCTGGCCCTGCTGGCCTCCGTGGTGGGTGTGGCCGTTCAGGGAGTGTTTCCGAGGGCCCGCAACCAGGCCTGGTCTGTCTCCATGAAGGGGCTGCAGGGGGCGTGCGACGTATTCTATGCCCTCTGGGGTTCTTATCCGGTGGAAGGCGAGCAACCCGTCCCGGGTGGACCCCTCGCCTCCCCTCTCGATCTGCAGGCTGAGGGAGGCGACGGCAGGCCCTTTGCGGCCCGCTTGCGTTCGCTTCCGTCCAGCGACGCAGTAGAGGCCGGCCTGGCGAGGGATCGTGCCCGCCTGTACTACGGGGTCAACTATCTGGGCCGGGTGTTTGCCACCACCGCTCCGCCTCCCTGGTTGGCAGAGACCCCCGTGTTCTTGCCCGAACACCCGGGAGGGATTCCCCTCTTTCGGGTAGGGATAGCTCCCGTCCCCGAGGGAGGTGGCCCCACCGGGGGCGGAAGCGGAGGTTCGGGTGACCAGCCCGGCAAGGATGAAGGTACGGATGGGCGGCCCGGCTCCGGCGAGGGCACAGGTGAGCAACCCGGCTCCGGCGGAGCTGGCGTCAGCCAGGTGGTACTGGCTCCCGGGCAGGTAGCCCCCGTCCTCAGCACAGGTGTGGAGGAGCGGGGAGGTGCCCTGGTTCCCACCCGGGGTCCCACCCTGTCCCCCCACGAGTCCCTGCCCGTGGCCGTCGCAGGCGCCGGTGCAGCCGTGCTGGGAGGGGGACTGTACCTGCTGGGTGGGCAGGGAAACGCCGACCGTATCCTGTACCAGCCTTCCCCAGACGAGGAATGGCAGCTATTACCCACGCGGTTGCCATATGACGCAGGGCTGGCCACGGTCGCCAGCGTGGGCGGGAAGGCATACCTCCTGGGCGGTACAACCGAAGCAGCCGGAAGGGGAATCTGGGTTTACGAGGGCGGGGCAGGGTCCCTGCGTCAACTGAGCTGCACCTTTCCCGCTCCCCTGGTGGGAGCTGCCGCCTGTGGGCACGAAGAGAAAGTGTACGTGTTCGGGGGCTTCCTGGGAGGCGTACGATCGGCGGCCGTATTCGTGCTCGACCCGGAAACAGAAACCCTGGAGCAACTTCCGGCTTCCCTGCCCATGGCCCTGGTCGGGGCTGCGGCAACTGCGGTGGGTGATCGCATTTACCTGTTCGGTGGCGAGACTGTAGGTGGGTGGTCCGACCGCATCCTGGCCTTTTCGCCCCGGACCGGTGCCGTAGAGGACACGGGACACCGCCTGCCGGTGGCGTCAGCCCGCCTGGCGGCTGCTGCCCTCGAGGGCGTGGTTTACCTCCTGGGCGGGGCTTTCGGAGACGTCAGAAACCCCACCCCGCTGAACACGGTATGGTCTTACCTGCCGGATCGGGGGGTGACGAGGCTATCCCCGGCCCTTTCCTTCGGCCCGGGGCGGTGGGGGGCGGCGGCAGCCAGTTGGGGCGGGGACGTGTACTTCTGCGGAGGGGCCAGTGGGCCCACGGTCCAGATGGCTCAGGTAGTCCGGTTCCGGTGGCAGGAAGGGCGCCCGCGCCCGGTCGTTACCCTGGACGCCCAGCTGTACAGCCTCGGGGCGGTAGCGGGCAGGGCCGGAGACATATACGTCGTGGGCGGGACAGCGGCGGTGGTGGGCACCGACCAGGTGCGGCGCGTGACGCTGGCAGATGGTAAGGTGCAGATCCTTGGCTTCCGCCTCCCCAGGCCGGTCATGAATGCCCCCTGCGTGCGGGTGGGCAATCGCATCTTCGTGTTCGGTGGACGAACCATGCTCGGCTACGTGGGTGAGAGGCTGAACCAGGTAACGGTGATTGACCTCGATACGGGGACGGTCGCGCGGGCTCAATCACTTCCCCGGGGGGCAGAAGGGATGGCGGCCACCAGCTTTCGGGGGAGAGTGTATGTGTTCGGCGGTCTGGCGGACGGGGGACCCACCGACCGCATCTTGGAGTTTGATCCGGTATCATACTCACTGGAGGAATTGTCCATCAGGTTGCCGTCCGGGCGACAGCAGGTGGCGGCGGCCAGCGGCCCGCAGGGAATCTGGCTGGTGGGCGGCCGCGCGGAGAGTGGGCTGCTCGACGAAATCCTGCTGTTCGACCCGGTGGAGGGTTCCCTGCGGCAGGTGGCCCGCCTTCCCGTACCCCTGGAAAGGGCCGCGGCCGTTACCTGGGGAGACCGTCTCTACGTACTGGGCGGCATGGCCCCGGGAGGAACCTCCGCCCGCGTTCTGGAGGTGGACGGGGAGGGTACGGTGAGGGCGATGCCATGTGTTCTTCCCGCTCCGGCTTGCGGAGTGGCCGTGGTGCTGGATGGGAATATGTACCTGGTAGAAGATGGCGGTGTTGTATTAGAAGTTGTCCCCCGACCCCGTATGGTGTGGCGGGTTGACGGGGGACAGGTCGGTTCATGGCGGTTGGCCGAGGTGAGAGGGAGCGGAAAGGTGGAGTTGAACTTCCGGTCCTCGCCGGATGGCCTCATCTGGACGGAGGGAGTTCATGATCCTGCTTCCCTGCCTCCCGCCAGATACCTGGAAGTGGAAGCTGCCTTCGTCCTGGATTCCTTCCCTCGCCTGGAGAGGATCTGCCTGCTACACCGGTAGGGCCACCCCTGCCCGGCCAGCCTGGGTCTGTGCGGTCTGCGCTGCAGTTGCCAGGGACGGCATCCCTGCCATATGATCGGGCGAGGGGGCAGCCTGCTCCATACTGCTTGCGGGGGTTCGATGTAGATGAGCTGGTACCCGGGCCACATGGCCAGGGCGGTGCGGTTCCTTAAGGAGAAGCTGCGGCTTGTCGACGTGGTGCTGGAGGTGGCGGACGCCCGCGCGCCCCTCTCCTCCCGCAATCCCCGGGTAAACCAGCTGGTGGGTGGACGCCCGCGCCTGGTGGTGTTCACCCGCCCGGACCTGGCCGACCCCGAACTAACCGGGGAGTGGATCGCCTACCTGGGGGACCGGGGTGAGGAGGCGGTGGCTGTCGACGCCAGGAGCGGCGAGGGAGTGGAACAGGTGCGGGAATGGTTGTACTCCCGGCGTGAACGGGTGCCCCGACGTTCCTGGCAGCGGCCCTTGCGCCTGGTGGTGGTGGGGGTATCCAACGTGGGCAAATCGTCCCTGCTCAACCGGCTCACCGGGCAGCGGGTGGCCCGCACCGGGGCCCTGCCCGGAGTCACGCGGGGGGAGCAGTGGGTGCGGGTGGCGGAGGGACCGGGCGGAGGCATAGAGGCACTGGACATGCCCGGCCTGGTCCCGCCCCGCCCCGAGCCCTGGGTGTCGGCCCGGCTGGTTGCCCTGGGGGTGTTGCCCTGGGACCGGGTGCCGTACCCGGAAGTGGTCTCGCGTCTCCTGGATGATCTGGATGACCGGTCCCGCATCGCCTTGTGCGAGCGGTATGGGGTAGAATGGGGGCCGGTGGACGACGTCCTGGCCGGTGTAGCCCGGCGGCGGGGATTCGTGCTGGCAGCGGGTGCCCTCGACCTGGAGCGAGCGGCCCGGGCCCTGGTAATGGATTTTCAGCAGGGCAAGCTGGGACGTATCACCCTGGAGCGGGTTCCAGCCGGGAAGAGGAGGGAAGACGGTGGCCCCTGACTACAGCTTCGAGATGGCATTATCCGGCGGAAGGGGTCTGGTGGCCGGCATGGATGAGGCGGGGCGAGGTCCGCTGGCGGGGCCGGTGGTGGCGGCGGCGGTGATCCTCCCTCCCGGCCTGATCATCCCGGGCCTGGACGACAGCAAAAAGCTCACCCCCGCCCGCCGGGAAGAGCTGGCGGCCCTGGTGAAGGCCCGGGCGGTAGCCTGGGCACTGGGTGTGGTAGAGGTGGAGTACATAGACAGGGAAGGGATCCTGGCTGCCACGTACCGGGCCATGCAGCAGGCCCTGGCCGGTCTTTCTCTCCGTCCGTCCTACCTGCTGGTGGACGGGGGTGTACTGCCGGGCGTCGGCCTGCCCCAGTGGGGGGTCGTACGGGGTGATTGCCTGTGCTGCTCGGTGGCGGCGGCTTCTGTGCTGGCCAAGGTACACCGGGATGCCATCATGCTGGAGATGGACGCCCGTTATCCGGGCTACGGGTTCGCCAGGCACAAGGGATACGCCACCAGGGTGCATTGGGAGGCCCTGGCCCGGCTGGGGCCCTCGCCGTGTCATCGGCTGAGTTTTCTCTCCTCCCGGTACCCGGTCGGGAGAGAAGAAGGGGAGTGCTGTCCTTGAAAGAGAAGAGAGCGGGGGATGCCACCCTGAAGTGGGGCGTGGACTGCCACGTGCACAGCTCCTGTTCTTGGGACGGCAGCGATCCCGTGGAGGATTACTGCCGGCAGGCGGTAGGGGCGGGACTGCATGGGATCATCTTCACCGACCACGTGGAGCTGGACCCGGAAGGAAAAGGCTACCGCCGGTACGACTATGATCAGGCCCGGGCGCGTGTGGAAGAGGCCAGAGTGAAACATCCCGAGCTGAGGCTGGGCCTGGGTGTGGAGGTGACATACCTGCCCTCCCTGGAGGGGGAAATCCGCAGCTTCTTGCGGGGGCGGGAATTCGATATGGTGATCGGGTCGTTGCATCAGGTGCAGGGGGTCGACTGTTCCGATCCGAGGCAGGCGGCCAGGGTCTGGAGCGGTGAGCTGGACCCCCGAGCCCTCCTGGATGCGTATTTCACCGGGCTGCGCGCTGCGGTGGAAAGCGGCCTCTTCGACGTGCTGGGGCACCCGGACGTTTTCCTGCGCCTGGGAGTCGAGCACTGGCGGCATGTGGCAGAGGAGATCTCGCACCGGATGGGGGAAGTCCTCAGCCTGGTGGTGCAGGCACCCCTGGCCATAGAAGTGAACACTTCCGGTCTCAGGCACGGGGTCGGACATCCGCATCCCGGACCGGATACCGTGGCTGCCTACCGCAGTCGGGGAGGCACCCTCATCACCATGGGATCCGACGCCCACCGGGTGTCTCAACTGGCATGGGGTTTCCCCGAGGTGGCGGGCCAGTTGTGGAACCTGGGGTTTCGCCAGGTGTACTTCTATGAGGGCAGGCGACCGGTGGCCCTGCCTCTTCCCCGTCCGCGGGAGCAGCCGGGGGCTCCTCCTGGCGGAGATTCGCCCTGAGGAGCCGTTCGGGGAGCCGGCGTTGAGCGGGTGGCCGTCGGGCCGGGCGGGGGCTGGCCTGGGGCGGGGGATGATGAGTGCTGGGCAGGACTTGGGGGTGTACGCTCACCGGCCTGGATGCAGTGCCGGTGCGGGTGGAGTGCGACGTGGGGCCGGGCCTGCCCGGCGTGCAGGTGGTGGGTCTGGCCGGGACCTCGGTGAAAGAAGCTACGGCGCGGGTGCGTTCGGCGGTGCGCAACTCCGGGCTGGATTTCCCCTTGCGCCGGATAACCGTGAATCTGGCTCCCGCCGACGTGCACAAGGCCTCGCCCGGGCTGGACCTGCCCGTGGCGACTGCCATCCTGGCCGCCTCCGGGCAACTGGGCAAGCGCGACCTGGATTCCTGGTTCCTGGCGGGGGAACTGGGACTGGACGGTCAGGTGCGGGCCGTGGCCGGTATCCTCCCCATGGCTATCCTGGCCGCCCGCCAGGGCAAGGGACTGGTGGTGCCGGCGGCGGGAGCCCGGCAGGCGGCGGCGGTGGAGGGCCTGCAGGTGCGCACCCTGAACCGCTTGTCCGACCTGGTGGCCTGGTCGCGGGGAGAAAGGGAGCTTCCCGCTCCTACCCTGCGTCCCCCAGAACCGGTGACCGTAGATGGTCCCGACCTGGCCGACGTGCGCGGGCACGAACTGCCCAAGCGGGCGTTGCTGTGCGCCGCCGCCGGTGGGCACCATCTGGTCCTGGTGGGACCGCCGGGCGCGGGCAAGACCATGCTGGCCTCCTGTTTGCCGCGTTTGTTGCCATTCCTCTCGGGAGAAGAGTCCCTGGAAGTGAGCCGGATCTGGAGCGTGGCTGGCCTCCTCGCGGGAGACGACGGGCTCGTGCGGCAGCGACCCTGGCGGGCCCCCCATCCCCATCTGGGGCGGGCAGCCATGGTGGGCGGAGGTAACCATCCGGTGAGGCCGGGCGAGGTGAGCCTGGCTCACCTGGGGGTACTGTTCCTGGACGAGATGAACCGCTTTGCAGGGCCGGTGCTGGAATCCCTGCGTGGCCCCCTGGAGGAGGGCCGGGTGACCCTGGGGCGACTGGGGGAGGGGGTAACCTACCCGGCCCGCTTCATGCTGGTGGCGGCCATGAACCCGTGCCACTGCGGGCGGTTGGGCGATCCCGATCACCCGTGCACCTGCACGGGCCACCAGGTTCGTCAGTACTGGGACCGGTTGTCCGGCCCCCTCCTCGACCGCATCGACATCCAGGTCGAGGTGCGCCGCATGCCCTGGGAGGAGTGGATGGACGCGCCGGGCGGGCCCCCGTCGGACCAGGCCCGCGCCCTGGTCGTCCAAGCCCGGGAACGGCAGGTCCACCGCTTGCGGCGGGTGGGGAAAAAACTCAATGCGGAGATGGGCTCTCGCGAGGTGAATGCCTTTTGCCGGCTTTCCCCGGAGGCGGAAAGGTTGCTGGGGGAGGGATTTGCCCGGCTGGGGCTCAGCGGCCGCGGTTACTACCGCCTCCTCAAGGTGGCGCGTACTCTGGCCGACCTGGACGGTCAGGCCCGGGTGGGGGTGGAGCACGTGGGACAGGCCCTTCAGTTCCGGTGCGTGCATTTTCTGCGTCCCGGCTCCCGGGTAGGGGAAGCGGGAGGGGACAGCGAAATTGAACGGCGGTAACCTGCACCACACGAAAGGATGGGGACTACAATCATGAACCGGTACAGCGCAGAAGGCTTGCGGCAGGTAGATCCGGAAGTCGCACAGGCTCTGGCCCACGAGTTGCACCGACAGCAGGAGGGCCTGGAACTGATCGCGTCGGAAAACTACGCTCCGCCCGAGGTCATGTGGGCACAAGGATCGGTGCTCACTAACAAATATGCGGAAGGCCTGCCCGGGGCGCGCTACTACGGCGGCTGCGAATACGTGGACGTGGTGGAGAGCCTCGCCCGCGAGCGGGCTAAGAGGCTGTTCGAGGCCGAGCACGCCAACGTGCAGCCCCACGCCGGGGCGCAGGCCAACAGTGCGGTTTACTTCGCCGTGCTCCGGCCCGGTGACGTGGTCATGGGCATGGACCTTGCCCACGGGGGCCACCTCACCCACGGGCACCCCCTGAACATATCGGGGAAGTACTACCGGTTCGTCCCTTACGGCGTGCGCCGGGATACCGAAACTATCGACTACGATCAGGTGGCGCAACTGGCCCGGGAACACCGGCCCCGCCTGATCGTGGCGGGAGCGAGTGCCTATCCCCGCTTCATCGATTTTGCCCGTATCGCCCAGATAGGGGAGGACGTGGGCGCCATGGTGATGGTGGACATGGCCCACATCGCCGGTCTGGTTGCCGCCGGGGTGCATCCCAGTCCCGTCCCCCACGCCGACTTCGTGACCACCACCACCCACAAGACCCTGCGGGGTCCCCGCGGTGGCCTCATTCTGTGCCGTGCCCGGTACGCCGAGGAAATCGACCGGGCGGTGTTCCCCGGCATCCAGGGAGGCCCGCTCATGCACGTCATTGCTGCCAAAGCGGTGGCCCTCAAGATGGCGATGGGGGAGGAGTTCCGGCGTTACCAGGAGCAGGTGGTCAAGAACGCCCGCGTGCTGGCCGAGGAACTCATGCGCGAGGGGTTCCGGCTGGTGTCGGGCGGCACCGACAATCACCTCATGCTGGTGGATGTGAGCGTGCGCGGCCTCACCGGCAAGAAGGCAGAGCAGATGCTGGGTGAGGCGGGCATCACCGTTAACAAGAACACCATCCCCTTCGACACCAGGGGGGCCAAGGTGGCCAGCGGTATCCGGGTGGGTACGCCGGCGGTGACCACCCGGGGCATGAAGGAAGGGGAAATGCGCCTGATCGCGCGCCTGATGGGGGACGTGCTGTTGCGGGGAGTTCCTGCCCAGCGGGTGCTAGCTGAGGTGAAGGAACTGTGTGCGGCCTTCCCCCTCTACCCCGGCTTCCCCGTGTGACCGCCGGGTCGAACAGGCGTTGACGCTGCTGGCCCATCCATGGTATGATCTGGCACGCAGTTTCGGTAGTTTCGGTGGAAATGGGGGAATGCGGTGGGAGAGGACGCCCGACGCCTGATCCCCGGAGTGGGAGTATTGCTCGGGGATCCTGCCGTGAAGGAACTGGCCCGGGGGTACCCGCAGGCCCTGGTTTCCTGGGTGCTGGGGGAACTGGCAGCCAGATTGCGCCACGAACTTGAGCGGGGGCGTACCGTTTCCGACCCCACGGGGTGGATCAGGGAGCGTTTGCCTGCTGCTTTGCGGGCCGCTCGCTTCCCGCTTCGCCGCGTTTACAACGCCACCGGGGTGGTGCTGCACACCAACCTGGGGCGGGCGCCCCTTGCTCGCCGTGCGGTGGAGGCGGTAGCGGCCCTGGCAGGGAAGTATTCCAACCTGGAATTCGACCTGGAAGCGGGACAGCGGGGGTCACGCTACGTGCATGCGGTGGGGTTGCTACGCCTCCTCACCGGGGCAGAGGACGCCCTGGTGGTCAACAACAATGCGGCGGCCGTGCTCCTGTGCCTGGCCGCCCTGGCGCGCGACCGCCAGGTGGTGGTATCCCGCGGTGAACTGGTGGAGATCGGGGGCGGCTTCCGCATCCCCGAGGTGATGGCCGAAAGCGGCGCCCACCTGGTGGAGGTGGGGACCACCAACCGCACCCGCCTGGAGGATTACGAGCGGGCGATTGGACCGGAAACCGCCCTTTTGCTCAAGGTACACCGCAGCAACTTCCGCATGGAGGGTTTCACCGCCGAGGTTACCTGGCCGGAACTGGTGCAACTGGGCCGATCCCGTGGCATCCCCGTCATGTTCGACCTGGGGTCGGGTTGCCTCTTCGACCTGGCTGCGGCCGGCGTGGGTGACGAGCCTTTGGTATCGCGGGTGGTGGCTCAGGGAGGAGACCTGATCACCTTCAGCGGAGATAAGTTGCTGGGAGGCCCCCAGGCCGGCATCATCGTGGGTCGGGCCGAAATCGTCTCCCGCCTGCGTCGCCACCCCTTGCTCCGGGCGCTGCGGGTGGACAAGATGACGCTGGCCGCCCTCTCTGCCACGCTTGCCCTCTACCTGGAAGCCGATCCCCCCGCACACATCCCCGTGCTCGCCAGCCTTGTGGTGAGCGCTCCCGAGTTGCGGGCGCGGGCCGAGCGGTTGCGCCGGCTCCTCAGCCGTCGGCTCACTCCGGGCACCGGGGTCAACATCGGTGTTGTGCCCGCACGCTCGACACCCGGAGGGGGATCGCTGCCCGGCGTCGAATTGCCCAGTTATGCCGTCGCTATCCGCGCCCCGGGGGGTGCCGAGCATCTGGCAGCGCGGCTGCGAGGGGCACCCGTTCCCGTGCTGGCCCGCGTGCAGGGAGAGCAGGTGCTGCTGGATGTGCGGACCCTTCTTGACGGCGAACTGCCCGAGGTGGCGGACCAGGTAGCGGCGGTGCTGAATGCGGAGGTGGCGGAGGATGGAGTACTTCCTGACTGAGGAGCAGGCGATGATCAAAGATCTCGCCCGGCGGGTGGCCCGGGAGCGGATCTTACCGGTGGCGGCGGAGCTGGACGAAAAAGAAGAATTCCCCCGCGAGATCCTGGAATGGCTGGGGGAAACCGACCTGCTGGGGGTGGGTATCCCGGAGGAATACGGTGGCTTGGGAGGGGGGGTGCTGGAGACCTGCCTGGCCGTGGAGGAGATATCCTGGGCCTGCCCGGGGGTGGCCACCTCTTACGCGGCCAACTGGCTGGGTATCATGCCCATCCTGCTGGCCGGTACCGAGGAGCAGAAGCAGAAGTTCGTACGCCCGGTGGCGGAGGGCAAGAAGATGGCTGCCTTCTGCCTGACGGAGGCCGAGGCCGGCTCCGACGCGGGTGCCATACGCACCACGGCCCGCCGCGAGGGTGACACATACGTGCTGGAAGGCACCAAGCAGTGGATCACCAACGGGGGTGAGGCGGACATCTATACCGTGATCGCCCTCACGGCTCCCGAGAAAGGGGCGCGGGGGGCCAGTTGTTTCGTGGTGGAGAAGGGAACGCCCGGGCTGGGATTCGGGCGGAAGGAAAAGAAGATGGGCATCCGGGCATCGGCCACCCGGGAGGTGGTATTCACCGGGTGCCGCATTCCGGCGAGCCAACTGGTAGGTCGGGAAGGGCAGGGGTTCCCTATCGCCATGCGCACTCTGGACCGGGCCCGGCCCGGGGTGGGGGCGCAGGCGGTGGGCCTGGCCCAGGGGGCCCTCGATCGGGCCATCGCCTACGCCCGCCAGCGGGTGCAGTTCGGCAAGCCCATCATCACCTTCCAGGCGATCGGGCATATGCTGGCGGACATGGCCACGCAGGTGGAAGCCGCGCGTGCCCTGGTGTACGCAACCGCCCGCACCATCGATGCGGGGGCCCGGGATTTCGCCAAGGAATCGGCCATGGCCAAGTTGTTTGCTTCCGACGTGGCCATGCGGGTGGCGATCGACGCGGTGCAGATCTTCGGCGGTTACGGTTACATGCGGGACTATCCGGTGGAAAAGCTCATGCGGGATGCCAAGATCACCCAGATCTACGAGGGGACCAATCAGATCCAGCGCAATGTGATCGCCCAGGAACTGTTGCGGGAAAGTGCACGCAAAGGTGGTTGATGCCATGAAGATCATCGTTCTCATCAAGCAGGTTCCCGAGAGCACGGAGGTGCGCATCAACCCGGAGACCAACACGCTGATCAGGGAAGGGGTCAAGGGCATCATCAACCCGTTCGACACCTACGCCCTTGAGGAAGGGGTGCTGATCAGGGAGCGCCTGGGGGGGCAGGTGGTGGTGGTGAGCATGGGTCCGCCGCAGGCGCGGGAGGCTCTGCAGGATGCCATTGCGGTGGGGGCGGATGAGGCCGTCCTCCTTTCCGACCGTGCTTTTGCGGGGGCGGACACCCTGGCCACCTCGCGGGCGCTGGCGGGGGCCATCCGCAAGCTGGAGCCTTACGACCTCATCATCTGCGGCAAGCAGGCCATCGACGGGGATACCGCCCAGGTGGGTCCGGAGGTGGCGGAGCTGCTGGGCATACCGCACGTGACTTACGTGCGCAAGATCAGGGAACTGGAACCCGGTCGGGCTGTGGTGGAGCGCATGGTGGAGGGAGCTGTGGAGACGGTGGAGATGTCGTTGCCGGGCCTGATCACGGTGGTGAAGGACATCAACCAGCCCCGCATTCCTTCCCTGAAGGGGATCATGAAGGCGCGGCGGGCCACCATCCCGGTGTGGACTCCTGCCGACGTGGGCCTTTCGGAGGAGGAGGTGGGGCTGCGCGGTTCTCCCACGATGGTGGAGAAGATATTCGTGCCCCAGGTGGAGCGGCGGGGTGAGTTGCTGGAGGGTTCCCCTGAAGAAGTGGCAGAGGTGCTGCTTTCGCGGCTGCAATCGGCGGGTGTACTTTAGGGGGTGCTGTTGTTGGGTCCAGAGGGATTTGTCAATCTGATTGAGGTACTGGCCGACCGGTGCACCGGCTGCGAATCGTGCCTGGGCGTGTGTCCCACCGGTGCCATCAGCATGCGGGAAGGGACTGCTTACATTGGTGAAGGGTGCAACCTGTGTCGGGCCTGTCTCTCCGTGTGTCCGGTTGAGGCCATCGTCGTGCACGAGCCCGAGCGGGGCGAGGCTGCGGAGGGTCAGGGGGTGTGGGTGTTTGTGGAGCATCGTCGGGGCCGGGTGGCCCCGGTGGTGTACGAGTTGCTGGGGCAGGCGCGCCAGCTGGCTGGGCGGTTGGGTGCGGCGGTGAGTGCTGTGCTGGTGGGGGAGGGGGTTGCTCCCCTGGCGGGGGAGCTGGTTGCCCGTGGGGCTGACCAGGTGCTGGTGGTGGAGGATCCTGCCCTTTCTGATCTGCGGGAGGAGCCGGTGGCTGCTGCCCTGGCGGATCTGGTGTGGGAACGCAAACCGGAGATCTTTCTTTTCGGGGCCACGGCTCTGGGGCGGTCCCTGGCGCCCCGGCTGGCGGCCAGGCTGGGCACGGGGTTGACGGCGGACTGCACGGGGCTGGATATCGATCCCGAGCGCCGGCTGCTGGTGCAGACCCGGCCGGCGTTTGGTGGTAATCTCATGGCCGTGGTGATCTGCCCGCGCCACCGGCCCCAGATGGCCACTGCCCGTCCGCGGGTGTTCCGTCCCCTGGCTCCCGACCCGGGCCGGCGGGGGGAGATTGTCTCTTTCCCGGTGGACGGGTCGCGGCTTCTTTGCCGCACGCGGTTGCTGGAATATGCCGAAGAGGTTACCGAGACCGTAAAGCTGGAGGATGCGGACATCATCGTGGCGGGAGGGCGGGGCCTGGGAGGTCCCGAGAGTTTTTCGCTCCTGTTCGAGCTGGCGCGCCTGCTGGGGGGAGCGGTGGGTGCCTCGCGGGCGGCGGTGGACGCGGGCTGGATTCCCTACTACCACCAGGTGGGGCAGACGGGGAAGACGGTGGCGCCCAAGGTGTACATTGCGGTAGGGATTTCGGGGGCCATCCAGCACCTGGCGGGCATGAGTTCCGCCGACGTGATCGTGGCCATCAACAAGAACCCCCAGGCTCCCATTTTCAAGGTGGCCAACTACGGCATCGTGGGTGATCTGTTCGCGGTCATCCCCGCTCTCATCGAGGTGATCAGGAAGAAGAGGCAGTGAGGCGCGCAGGAGCGCGACAGCGCATGGCCGCGTGCGCACGAGCTTTGTAGACCTGCGCGGGGAGTGGTGTGCCCCTAAGGCGACAGACGGCTCCAGGCGGGCAGTGACAGGGCGTGCCCAGGCATGTACAATGTTGTCGGATAGTCCCAGATCTTGTCGGGGCATCCATTTCTGGTTAGATACAGGAGCAGTGGGGGCAGATGGACGTGCGCATGCGGCAATGGTTGCTGGTGGCACTGATTGTAGGGATGCTGGTGGGGTCGCCCCCCGTTCTGGCTGCACGCCTGCTGGCTCAGGGAGCGGCGGGCCCGGACGTGGTCCGGTTGCAGCAGCAATTGCAGCAGGCGGGGTTCGACCCCGGCCCGGCGGACGGCGTATTCGGGCCCCGCACCGCCGCGGCCGTGAGGGCTTTCCAGCGCGCGCGGGGGCTGATGGTGGACGGGATCGTGGGCCCGCTCACATGGGTGGCGCTGGAGGAGGGGACGCGGAAAGGCCCCGTGGTGGTGGGATATTTCTACGGGCCCGGTGCGGGGGAGTCTCTGTGGTCTTACGGCCAGCACCTGACGGCGGTGGCCGATTTCGCTTTCCGCCTCAGTCCTTACGGGTACGTGTCCGGTGAGCCCAGCCCCGATGTGCTGGCGTTCTGCCGGCAAACGGGAGCCCGGGGCTGGATGGTGGTGACCAACGAGAGTTCCGTTGGGTTCGATCCCCGCCTGGCCCACCAGCTGCTTTCCTCTACGCAGGCCCGCCAGCGGGCGGCGAACTCGCTGAAGGGTCTCTGCCTGAAGCATGGCTACGCAGGTGTGATCCTGGATCTGGAGAACGTGGTCCCCGAAGACCGGTCGGCTCTCACCGCTTTCGTGGGCGAGGTGGCACGGGTATTACATATGTCGGGGAAGCGCGTGGCCCTGGCCCTTCCCCCCAAGACGGGGGACGACACTCCTTCCTGGAACGCCGCCTATGACTACCGGGCGCTGTCCCGCCTGGTCGATTACATTGCTCCCATGGCCTATGACTACCACTGGGCGGGGAGCTTTCCGGGAGCGGTGGCCCCGCTGGACTGGGTGCGCGAGGTGGCCTCGTACGCTGCCCGCGTTGCCGGTCCGGAAAGGGTGTGGCTGGGTTTGGCTGCGTATGGATACGAGTGGGTGGCGGGTACCAGCCGGGGGGTGGCCGTCACTGCCTCCCGGGCGCGGGCGGTGGCCTTCGAGAGCGGGGTGACCCACCGCTGGGACGACCGGGCGCAGGCGCCATACTATGAATACGTGCGTGCCGGGTCAAGGCGGATAGTATACTACGAGAACGAGTACTCCTTGGCCCCCAAACTCGATCTGGTGAAGGAGCTGGGGCTGGGCGGTATCACCATCTGGAGGCTGGGTACGGAGGTGCCCGAGATCTGGCCTCTCATCAGCGAGCGGCTGCGCTGAATCGGGAAGGGGGTCGGGCGACTGGCCGGCTCTGTCGCCCTTCCCTATTGCGGCCCGGAGGCCCGGGCGCTGTCAGAAGGAGGCAGTCTCAAACAGTCTCACTGGAGTGCTTGGGCCTCAAGAATTGTACCCCAGTTCACGTGTGGACGGTTTGCCGTTGGTTTGCAACCTGGGGGAGTTCCCGGCCCTCTGGTTTGCAATCCTTGCAAACCGACGAAGAACCAGCACCAATTCCAGTAGACACCGCCCGCGTAAGGCGGGGTGAGAAACCGGTCCGTCCTGGGGGAAGGTTTCCGGGCTCAATTGGCGGTTAGCGCGGGCCTTTGCTTTTTCGCTTCGCCCCGAAGTCCCTTCACTTCGACTCCATGAGGCACCAGAACAGCGTGCTCTGCCCCGACTGGTCGCAATCACGTGGAGTCACGGTCGAAATTAGGCGGATTCCGTAGTACACTACAGTAGAATACGCACCTGCCGGGTCGGAGCAAACGACCAGCCTTGGGGGAGGCGTTGGAGTTTGTGAGGCAGGTCATGCTTGGAGAGGGTGTGGTCGGGGCCACGCTGGCGAAAAGTATTTATGCGCCGGACGGCAGATTACTGGTGAACGCTGGTGTGGTCCTAACCCCCAGCTTGGTCGAGGCTTTACGTGCGCGGGGGTACGGGTGGGTAGTAGTCCAGGATGGTCTCCTTGACGATGTGATAATAGACGACGCTTTGTGCGAAGAGACTCGTGCGATGGCGGCGTCTGCCGTGGCGGGCATGTTCGAAAGGACCGTGCCCGGCAAGAAAGGCCGGGGTGAGAGGATAATCGCTGCCGTTGAACGCATGTTGGATGAGCTGTGGTCGCAACCCGAGGTGGTGTTTTCGATTTCGGCCATACGGTGCCATGAGGGTTACCTGTTTTGGCACTCAGTGGACGTCGCCACTGTGTCCCTGCTGGTGGCAATGGCTTCCGGGTACGACAGGGTAAAGATGCGGGAGTTGGGTGTGGGCGCCTTGTTGCACGACATCGGCATGGTTAAGGTGCCCGTGGAGATCTTGAGAGCGCCGCGTTCGTTGACGAACCAGGAGTTCGAGCGCGTGAAGCTCCACACCACGTTGGGTTACCGGATAATCACTGAGAACAAGGAATTCAGCTATATTGCGGCTCATGCTGCTCTTGAGCATCACGAGAGGCTTGACGGTAGCGGCTACCCCCGTGGCTTACGGGGCGATAAGATTCTGGACATCGGGAGGATAGTGGGCGTGGCAGACGTATTCTGCGCCATGACGGAAGACCGCCCGCACCGCAAAAGGGTTCATCCCCACGAGGCCATCCGGTACTTGAGGGCTTCCGCTGCTAGGTTCGACCAGCGGTTTGTCCGGCGGCTTGCCTTGAGAATGGCCTCTTATCCGAATGGCACATTCGTGCGCCTGAGCACGGGTGATTTTGGCGTCGTGGTGCGTCAGGATAAGCGTGACGGTGAGCGGCCAGTCGTCCGGCTTCTCGCTGACGGCAGAAATAGACCGGTAGAGCCGGTCGAGATCGCATTGGCGGACATGCCGGAGGTACAGGTGAGCCTTGTGGCGGATACGGTTCCGGAGGAGCTTGAACGCGTCCTGGAACTCCGCCTGCTCGGGCAACGAGGCGTGTCTGGGACGCCGAACAGGGTGGACGGTGGTGATTAGGTAACGGCTCCACGCGGTTGGCAGTCCATGTGCTCTCTGCCTGTTCGGCCGACTGTATCGCCCGCATAGTTGACGGCACCGAGGAGACTTACGAATTGCAAGCGATGGGCGATAACAGTTGAGGTAGGTGCGCTGATGCTTCGGACTGCGGAAAACGTGTGGGTGATGGTAATGGCGTGACGAACTCGCGCCTGCGCTTGTCGGCAGGATTTTCGCTGGCCGTCGTGCGCGGCGAGGCGCGCCGCCCGGGAGTTCGAGCATGGTTCCGGACGCGTCATGCCCACCGGTTGGTCACGGAGTGTGGTCAGCATGCGGTCAGAATCGGGGTCGGTGAATTCGGTGGTACATGACGTGCGACAGGATCCGGGGAGCATGGTAAAATGTAACCGCGGCACGAACGGGGTGGAGGAGAAGAATGTGGTACATAGTGAGTTAAAGGGATTGTCCGAAGGCCTCTGGCGCGCCCTGGGGCGGCTGAAGATGGGCCTGGGGGCGTTCTTGGTCCTGCTTGCCCTGGTATCCCTCCCGCAGGGGAAGCCGTTGCTTCTTTTGCTGCTCGGTTTCTTCGCGGCGGGATTCGTTGGGGTGAATGCTGCGGGGCTGGTGTGCCGTCTGGAGCACAGGAGGCTGGCGGAGGTTGCCTCGATGCTGTTTGGGGTCGGGGCGATAAGCTGTCTTGTGGTGGCCACCGGTGGTGCTGACGGGCCGCTGTTGTTTCTGTTCCTGGTTCCGGTGTTCACGCACGGTTTCCGGTCGGGAGCGCGGGCTGCCTACCTGTCGGCGGCAGTCAATTCTGCGGCACTGGCGGTCATCTGTGTGGCTTCGCTGGGGGAAGGTTTTTCGGTCCGGCGCGTGCTGGGACCTGGTGTGGTTGCCGGGGTCATGTGGTTTGAGGCGCGTGCGGTAGCCGTGGTGGTGAGGTATATAGGCGTGCAGCGGGATGAACTCATGCAGCTTGCCCAGCGGGACCCGTTGACGGGGTTGCTCAACCGGCGGTCGCTGTACGATCTGGTGGGGCGTCTGGTGGTGGAGGGAAGGGAGTTTGCGGTGGTTCTGGTGGACCTGGATGGTTTCAAGGCGGCGAACGATGAGCGGGGGCACCTGTTTGGGGACGAGGTGCTGAAGCGGGTGGCGGAGGGGATGCAGCGTGCTGTGCGGCGGGGAGATGTGGTGGCCAGGTACGGTGGGGATGAATTCGCCGTGGTGGTGCCTGGTGGCCGGGAAGAGGGTGAGCATGTCATGCGGCGGCTTGAGGAGGTGGTGGAGAGGGTGAGCCGGGAGATGGAGGTTGATACCGGCCTGTCGGGTGGAGTTGCCGTGTGGCCTGCGGATGGTGCTGCACTGGAGGAGCTTTTGCAGGTAGCCGACCGGAGGCTGTACCGTGCGAAGGAGCTGAAGGGCCGGAAGCGGCTGGCGCTGGAGGTCGTGGAGTAGCCGGGGGGCTGCGGCGCGGGTCAGGGTAGCTGGCGACGGGCGGGCCGGTAGCCGGTGAGATGGAGGTGCGTCAGTGCATTAACTACCATGGCGGAGCGGAGGTTTGCTTTTTACCAAGAGCTGAAGCAGGTGGGTTTACAGGAACTTCAAGAGAGCATGAGCCGGGCCCTAGGGCTGGCGGTTATGGTCGCGTACCCGGATGGGCGTGCGCTGACCGAGCCGTCCAACCTGTGTTCTTTCTGTGCCATGCTGGGCAGCAATCCGGAAGCGCGGGCCAGGTGTGTGGCTTCGCGTGAGGCCTCTGCGAGGGCTGCTGTGGCTGCGGGGGAGGAGGTTCTTCACGCGTGTCACGCCGGGCTGGTGCATCTGGCGGTTCCCCTGCGGGTGGCTGGGGAAACGGTAGCGGTGGTGCTGGGTGGCAATGTGGCATTGCAGCCGCTGGCGGAGGAGGCAGTGGTGCGGCTGGCCCGGGAGACGGGTATTGATGCGGAGAAGCTTCTTGAGGTGGCCGGGGCGGTGCCGGTGTGGACGCAAGAGCGGCTCAGGACGGTCATGGCGGTGGTGCAGAGGGTAACTGACACCGTGGCGCAGCTGCTCTATGCCAAGCAGGAACTGGGGAGAAAAGCGGACGAGCTTGCTGCTCTCTTTGAATTCAGCCAGACCGTTTCCGGGAGCCTCGAGGTGGCGGAAGTGGCCCGGCGGGCGCTGGGGGCGGTGCTGCGGTTGACCGGTGCCACCAGCGGGTCGGTGGTGATGCTTCCTGAGGCGGTGCCGGGGGTTGCGGCTGCCGAGGTGGCGGCCACCGTGGAGCCCTGTGACGAGTTCCGCGTGGTGCCGTCGGGCGAAGTGGTTGCCGCTGTTGAGCGAGAGACCCGTGCCGTTCACTTTAACAGCCGGCCGGGAGGTACGCCCGAAGAGCGGCGGCCGGCGGTGGCCTTACCCCTTATCGTTGGCGGTCAGGTGACGGGGGTGCTGACCATAGGGGGCAGGCCGGAAGGTGCCGGCTTCACTGAAGACGAGACTGTTTTTCTGACCACGCTGGGCACCAGCCTGGGGCTGGCGCTCGAGAATGCCCGCCTTTTCCGCGAGCTCAAGCTCAGGGCGGCCATGCTGGAATGGTTGATCGAAGTGGGGCGGGTGGTGTCGAGCAGCCTCGACGTGGATGTGGTCGTTGAGTCGGCCCTGGCCAGCGTCAGGGATGTGCTGGGGGCGGAGTGGTGTGTGCTGCGGTTGCTCGATGAGGAGACGGGCGAGCTGGTGCTGAAGGCGAGCGTGGGCATGGGTCCGGAGCTGCAGGCCAGGGCAGGCCGCGTGCGGCCCGAGGGTAGCCTGTTGGGCAAAGTGCTGGAGACGGGAGAGCCCGTGGTGGTGGAAGACCTGGCCGCCGGCGGATCGGACATGCATCTGCCGTACTACTCGGCCGAGATGCGGGCGGTAGCCGTGGTGCCGGTGCGGGGGGTCGGAAAGATTCTGGGCACATTGAAGGTTTATTCCCCCGTACCGCGGCGGTGGACTGAGGAAGAAGTGGGGTATCTGGGGATCGTCGCGAGCCAGACCGGGCTGGCTTTGGAGAACGCCCGCCTCTACTCGTCGCTGCGGGAATACTATCTGAGTGCGGTGCGGGCGCTGGCGGCGGCCCTGGAGGCCAAGGATGTTTACACGCGGGGTCATTCCCTGCGGGTGGCGCGGTGGGCGCGGGCGTGCGCGCGCGTGCTGGGGCTTGGTGCTGAGGAGCGGGAGCAGGTGTACCTGGCGGGGCTGTTGCATGATCTGGGCAAGATCGGTGTGCGCGAAGACATTCTGCTCAAGCCGGGGCGTCTGGACGAGGAAGAAATCAAGGAGATGCAGGGCCACCCGGTGGTGGGGGCTAAGATTTTAGAGCCGGCCAGGTTTCCGGCTGCGGTGGTTGCTGCCGTGCGGCACCACCACGAAGACTACGGTGGCGGTGGTTATCCCGCGGGGCTGGTGGGGGAGGAGATCCCCCTTCTGGCGCGGATCATCCGGGTGGCGGATGCCTACGATGCCATGACGTCGGCCAGGCCGTACCGGCAGGCTTTCGGTGCCCAGCAGGCCCGGGAGGAGCTGCGGCGGTGTGCGGGTCGGCAGTTTGACCCGCGGGTAGTTGAGGCGTTCCTGGGGATTCCGGCCGAAGAGATGGAAGATATTGCCGTGCGGGGGGGGGGGGGGGGGGGGTCCCGCAAGGTTGAGGGGGGGGCGTTTAATTTGTGGGGGTGGGAGC